>JBGSXH010000063.1:0-14435 GCA_041751515.1 Cyclobacteriaceae bacterium
CCATGACGGTAGGTTTCTGGCAACCGGTTGTAATTTTGCCGCTCAGTATCATAAGCACCATTCCGGCCGTTCAATTAGAGGCCATTTTACTGCATGAACTTTCACATATTCAGCATCATGATTATCTGATTAACCTGGGGATAAGTCTGGCAGAAATCATCTTCTTTTTTCACCCATTAATGTGGTGGCTTTCCAGAGATATCAAAGAAGCCCGGGAACACAGATGTGATGACATTACCATTAAAATCTCCCAAAACCCTTATGCACTAGCAAAAGCCCTCACTTTCATCCAGGAAAATAACTTGTCAAATTCAAATACTTTAGCTATGACTTCTAATCCTAATAATTCCGTGCTTTCCAGACGAATTGTCCGACTATTTGGAAAGCGACACAATGCCTATACTGCCAAAGGAATTGCTGCCTTTGTACTCATATTAATGCTAAGTACTGCTTTTACTTTTATAAAACCGCTTCATGAAGAACCGGTCCGCATTGCACCTGAAATTGTCCTTGCTGACACATTGCAACTAGAAGTGCCTGAACCACCTTTAGCACCAGAAGCAGCGGAAGTTCCTCAAAAATTAGACATCCCTTTGGAGGTAGCACCAGTAATTGCGCCCCAGGCTCCTGAAGTACCCAATGATACGATCCCAAAGGAAGCTGCCCAAAAGAAAAATACTGTCCTGCTAATAGATACGGACAACCCTGAAGAACAACCCTTGTATATTGTTGATGGTAAGGCCGTTCCTTACGAGAAAGTGGGCGAGTTCAATCCCGATACTATTGAAGAGGTTAATGTTTTGAAAGGCAATACTGCCACCGAAAAGTATGGAAATGAGGGAAATAAGGGCGTTGTTGAAATTACTACGAAAGATAGCAGTACCTCTTCATCATTGAAAGGCTATGGCAGCAAATCAGATAAAGACGGCAACACAGGAATGATTAAATCTGACAAAGCACCATTATACATTATTGATGGCGAAAAAGTCTCCTCCGAAAAAGTAAGCGAACTCAAGCCGGAAGCAATTGAAAAAGTTAATGTCTTGAAAGACAAAAATGCCACTGAGCAGTATGTTGCAGATGGCAGCAATGGTATCGTTGAAATCACCACCAAAGACAAAAGCACATCTACCTCAATAAAAGGTACTGCCTACAAAACAGGAAAGCAAAAGGGAAGCAACAATGGTCTGCTCTTTTATTCCGGATTCGGTGGGGATGGTAAACAGCCGCTCATCATTCTCGATGGCGAAGCACAGGGCAAAACATCGCCGGAAGCACTAAACATCGATAAGGAAGACATTAAGCACTTTAAAATATTGACAGGAACAGCTGCTTCGGAAGCTTATGGAGAAGATGGCAAAGGCGGTGTTCTCATCATTACTACGAAAGATAAAGCTGATAAAGAGTAGATCTCTTCCTTAATAATATTGTTTTACCCACACTACAGCTGATAACGCAGATTATCGGCTGTATTTTTTTTGCGGCTTATGTAAGATAATCGCCTCATCTGAGTGCATTTATTTCGTAACTAAAATATCACAGATAAAAAAAAGCTATTATCAAAATTTTACTTAGCATAATAAGCTCATTTTCTACGAATTATAAATTAACAATTACTGTTAAATATATTATATTTCAAAGAACATTATGCGATTTTTGAAACAACCCTGATTTACTACCGAATAAAATAGTAAAAGATTACACAATTTCGGCCATATTAATTGTGTTAATTTGTTGGGTAAGCCATGGACGATATATTCCTGATAGCCATTGCAGATGTAATTGTGACCATATTAATTTGAATCGATGAAAGCTGGAAAAATATTCTTATGGGTAACGACTATCATCCTCTCCATTATAGTCGTAGTACTTTGCGTTACACCTTTCATTGTCTATAAAAACCAACAAAAACTCACCCAGTGGGCTATTGAAGAGGTAAATAAAAACTTCAATGGTAAGCTCACGGTCGAAGAAAGCTATGTTTCCCCTTTTAAAAGTTTCCCAGACATCACCATCGATCTTCATCACGTAAAGTTTTATGATACCAAGGAAGCACTTGGAAAGCCTATTTATGAAATTGAAGATTTTTATCTGGGCTTTGATATTATGCAAGTTCTAAAAGGGAATTATACCGTCAGAAGCATACAAATTGAAGGGGGCCACCTGGACCTGGTGCAATACCCGAATGGAGATATCAATCTTTTATTGGCAAAAAATATTGCAGAAAGCACCAAAGATTCTACTCAAATTGAACCGAATGAAAGCTTTTCATTTCAGCTCAACGAACTACTGATCAAGGACTTCGATATCAGTAAAATCAATGGGAAAGACAGTTCACAAGTTCACATATTTCTTGAAGATATGTCGCTTTCATTCAGAAAAGAACCTGAGCATATGTACACCACGGTAGAAACAGATTTTCTACTTGATCTGATCCAGGGCAGCGATACGTCTTTCTTTTCTAACAAACATATCCATATCAGTGCTATTCTGGACTACAATGAAACAGAAGCGCTGCTTAATATTGAAAAGGGTTACACTTCATTGGAACAAGCCATGTTCTCTGTTATTGGCACTGTTGACTTTGATGATGATTTCAACATCAATTTAAAAGTAAAAGGTGACAAGCCAGACTTTAATCTATTTATCGCTTTTGCACCTGAAGAGGTCGCCGAAAACCTAAAATTATATAAAAATGAGGGTCGCATCTATTTTGATGCCAGCATAGAAGGAAAAGCCCTTAATGGACATAAACCGGCTGTAAATGCTCGTTTTGGTTGTGAAAATGCTTATTTCCTTAATACTCAAATCGATAAAAGAGTTGATGATCTTAGTTTTGAGGGTTTTTTTACCAATGGAGCCAATCGCTCTCTGGAAACCTCGGAATTTCACCTTACCAATTTTCATGCAAAGCCTGATCAGGGAATATTTCGGGGCAATTTTATAGCCCGAAATTTGATGGACCCGTATATCGCTATGAATCTTTATTCTGAGCTAGACCTGGATTTTGTAAGTGATTTTCTCGGCTTCGATGACCTGGAGCATTTGTCCGGAAAGATAATTCTGAGCATGGATTTTGACGAACTTATTGATATCAATATTCCTGAAAATAACCTGGCGAGATTAAAACAAGGTATTGACAGCGAGTTGACCGTAAAAAATCTTAGCTTCAATATTCCTGACTACCCTCTTCCTGTAAAAAATATGAATGCCCACGCTGAAATGCGGGACGGTAGAATTATCATGGACAATATGGCTTTTAAGCTCGGCAATTCTGATTTTAAATTTACTGGAACGCTTAACGACCTGCCGGCAATATTTCATCACCATGCCAAACCTATTCTGGTAGACCTGCAGGCTGCTTCAAAGAAGATTGTTATCAACGAACTACTCTCATTTGATCCGGAGTTATCGGCTAAAACCGATGAAGAAATTACAGATTTCAGCATTAAATTGGCTTTTGAAAGTTCTGTCGATGATTTGCTAAGTGACAATGCTATCCCAAAAGGTGAATTTTTCATTCAGGACTTCTATGCCAAACTGAAAAACTACCCGCATACTTTTCATGATTTCGATGCTGATGTGGTCATCAGTGATAGTACTTTGATACTCAAAAACTTCAGCGGAGAAATCGACGCGACTGATTTTCACTTTTCCGGTATGCTCCACAACTACGCCATGTGGCTGGAAGATGAAAAATATGGCCAAACGCATTTGGACTTTGACTTCCACAGCGACCAACTATTACTGAACAACCTTTTGAGCTATGAAGGTGAAAACTACTTACCAGAAGACTATCGCGATGAGCATATTCGTGATTTAAAGTTTCATGGCAATTTGATGCTTAACTATGACAGTGTTTTTAAAGCGGCAGACCTTGACATCGTTGGCTTAGAGGGAAGCATGAAAATACACCCCCTCAAAATTGAAGATTTTAAGGGCAGGTTTCATTTTGAAGATGAGCATATTCTGGTGCAAAATTTTCGGGGCAGGCTTGGAAAAAGTGACTTTACTGCAGATTTGGCCTATTATACGGGAGAGGATCAACAGTTAAAGATCAGAGACAATTACCTGAAGTTCAACGCCGCAGTGTTGGATTTTGATGAGCTCAGCAACTATGAGACGCCCGCAGCTAATGAGCAAGCCCACCATGAAGACGCTTTTAATGTTTTTGAGATTCCATTTACAGCCATGAAAATGGATGTGACTATAGGTAAACTTCATCATCATAATATATTGCTGGAAAATGTCCAGGCAAGTCTTCGCATGCAGGAAGACCACTACATATACCTCGATACACTGGGAATGCAAACTGCCGGAGGGTTGCTTGGCATTAAAGGCTATTTCAATGGTTCAAATCCAGAAGAAATCTACCTTAAAAGTACCATTACTGCCGAGCAGCTGGACCTGGATAAGTTACTGATAAAATTTGACAATTTCGGCCAGGATTACCTAATCAATGAAAACCTTCACGGACTATTGAGCGGCACTATAAATAGTACACTGCACGTGCACCCGGACCTCACTCCTATCTTAAGCGATGCAGAAGCACATATAGAAGTGGAAATCAATCACGGAAGTATCGTCAATTTCACACCCATGCAGGCAGTAGCAGAATATTTTAAGGATAAAAACCTCAATTATGTCCGATTTGACACACTTAAAAACACCTTAGATCTTAAAGCAGGTACTTTGTTTATTCCTTCTATGAACATCAATTCAAGCATTGGATTCATGGAGATTTCCGGCAAACAGTCTTTGGACATGGACATGGAGTACTTCGTTAGAATACCTCTGAAGATGGCAACACAAGTGGGCTTACGTGCCCTGCTAGGTCGTAAAAATAATGAACCAGTAGATCCAGATCAGGTGGATGATATCGTCTACCGTGACATGGACAAGAGAACGCGATTCCTGAATCTGAAAATTTCCGGAAACCCCGATGCTTTTGACATTGGTCTGGGCAAAGACAAAAGTTAATGAGCTTGCTCAATAAACTTTAAAGCACTTACATAATGCCCATGATGCGGTTTTGAATCTGAACTGAATTTTTGTGAATAAGCTTAAATATATTGCTGATAAAATCAGATGTTAAGCCTGCGGCCTGAGCCTTTTGTATGCGCTGCTGTAATAACGCCTCCCAACGTTTGATCTGCAACGGCGCAATATCATTCGCTTTCTTAAAAGTGCCGATTTTCTCTGAAAGCCTGGCGCGTTCTGAAAGCAAAACCATTAAAGTATCATCGAGCTCATCAATTTGTTGCCTGAGCCCTTCCAGTTCTTCCTTTACTTTATCGCTTTTACTGGGCTTAAGCAGCCTGTCAATGACCATGGACAATGCCGCAGGGGTTAACTGTTGTGCCGCATCGCTCCAAGCCTCTTCAGGAATATGGTGCGTCTCAATCATCAATCCGTCCATTTGCATCCCTAAAGCTTGCTGACAAATCAGTTCAACAAGATCCTGCTTTCCAGCGATATGGCTGGGGTCACAAAGAAGCGGGATTTCAGGAACAATGACTTTAAAAGCTTCTGCCATGTCCCATTTTGGAGCATTTCTGTAAGGTCCATTGTCGAATGTTGAGAATCCCCGATGAATGGCAGCAAGTTGCTTAATACCGGTTTTGCTTAACCTTTCCAAAGCGCCAAGCCATAATTGAAGATCTGGATTCACAGGATTCTTAACCATCACCGGAATGTCAACGCCATGCAAGGCATCTGCAATTTCCTGTACAGAGAATGGGTTCACTGTCGTTCTGGCGCCAACCCATAAAATATCAACCCCATACTTCAAAGCGAGATCTACATGCTTTCCGGTCGCAACCTCGCAAGCCGTTTTCATGCCAGTTTCAGCTTTTACACGGGCCAGCCAGGGCAATGCGGCTTCTCCTACTCCTTCAAAAGCATTGGGCCTGGTACGTGGCTTCCATATTCCTGCACGAAAGATGCTCACTTCTGGAATGGCACTGATCTGCCTGGCAGTAGCCATCATTTGCTCTTCAGTTTCGGCACTGCACGGGCCGGCAATAATTACGGGTTTTCCTTCTTTCCTGACGAACGGAGAACTTTGAGAGTAATCAAGACTTTCTAATGTCGTTTTCATAATTATTGTGTTTTTACTATGGAAGATTTTTGATGAAAGATGCCAGCAGCCTTGACGCGTTCGATGGCATTACTTATTTCAGCCTCGCTGGCACAAAGGGAAATGCGCACATACCCTTCTCCGTTGCTGCCAAATATTTTTCCCGGAGTGATGAAAACCCGGGCCTTATGTAAAATTTTATCGATGAATATTGCAGAATCCTTCTCAGAACCTTCCATTTTTCCCCAAACAAACATACCTGCTCTATTGGTTTCAAAACTGCAGTCTAAGACTTTGAGCAATTGCTCAGCTAGTACTTTTCTTCTGCCATAAAGGGCATTTCGCTCCTCATGCCATGTTTGAGAAGTTTGTAAGGCCGCAATTGCAGCCTTTTGCACCGGCAAGAAAGTGCCGGAATCGATATTGCTCTTTACTCGTAAAATGGCATCAATATAGGGTTGACCACCCAGCACCATACCGACCCTCCAGCCTGCCATGTTAAACGATTTACTGAAAGAATTAAGCTCGAGACAGTTGCTGAAACGATCTTTCAGCTTTAGCAAACTCAGCGGATTATGCTCATTCAGCACTAGACTGTAAGGATTATCGTTGACGAGTACTATCTGATTTTCAAAGCAAAAGATCGCCAGCTTCTCAAACAACTCAGCACTGGCGACAGCACCAGTGGGCATATGCGGATAATTAATCCACATAATTTTCACCTTACTGAGGTTCATTGTTTTTAGATGGTCCAGGTTGGGCAGCCAGCCATTAGCAGCCTCAAGATTGTATGTTACGGCCCTGGCACCCGCTAACTGTGCCGCTGCACTATAGGCAGGATAACCGGGGTTAGGGATAAGGACCTCATCTCCTGCATTAAGAAAAGCCATGGATATGTGAAAGATTCCTTCTTTGGAACCATTCAAGGGCAATATCTCCTCATCTACCGACAATGAAACGCCATATACCTTTTTATACCATACGGCAATGGCTTCTCTGAGCCCAGCAGTGCCACGATAGGGCTGGTATCCGTGGTTTTGCGCTTGCTGTGCATGTCCAGTGAGAGCATTTATCACTTCCGCTGCAGGCGCCTGATCTGGGTCACCGATCCCCAGGTTAATCACTTGCAAGCCGCGAGCATTCATCTCCCGAACCTCTGCGAGTTTGCCTGCGAAGTAATAAGCCTGCACCGCTTTCAGGCGCTCCGCCGGATTTATGATCATGGGGTCATTATTTCGCATAGCTTCCTAATATTTTAATTTCGCTTTCCTCTACCCTTAACGTTTCAACCAGCCCTTCAAAATCATAAGGGTGCTGCCAATCCATTTCAATCACAATTGCTGATTTACCGTCTTCTCTTTGGTAAGGCACATGCTGAATTCTTGATAGGTTAATTCCCGCCTGACCAAAAACCTGCAACACTCGCACCAGAGCGCCAGGCTGATCATCTACCGTAAGCTGTATGATGGCTTTGTTGGCATCATCAACTTTCGTCTCACTCCGGGACAAGACCAGAAAACGGGTATGATTATTTTTAAGATTTTGAATGTCGGCGGCAATAATTTCAAGGCCAAATGCAGCAGCTGCCGCACTTCCTGCAATGGCAGCAATGCCTTTCTGCTGATGTCGACTGATGTGCTCTGCACAGCCGGCGGTATCAAAATCGTCCACAGGGTGCATATGCTGCTGTCCGGCAAGAAACTCACTGCATTGCAAAATTGCGACAGGGTGGGAACGAACCACATTGATGTCCGCCAATGTCTGACCGGGCAGTGCCATCAAATGCTGTGCAATGGGTAATGTATGCTCACCAACCACAAAAAAATCATGGCGCAGGAGTAATGCATAATTAGTGAGCAAACTTCCCGAAGCCAGGTTTTCTATGGCCATTACCGCATAGTCTGCTCTGCCACGCTGTAGTGCAGTGCAGACTTCCTGAAATGTATTGCAGTACAATGTCGCAACACTTTCTCTGCCGAAATACTGCTCTGTGGCTATCTCATGAAATGATGCCCTGCTTCCCTGTATCGCTATGATCTTTTTTTCAGTATTCATTTTTTGACATAAAAAAAGCCCCTATGCGGGGCTTATGTGGTTTCTATATTTGCGCAATATCTTACCTTACAAGCCCTGGTCTGTAGCTATAAAAGTAAAAGTAAGAGAAAATTGCGGTGATAAATTTCATTCTGATACTGCCTTTGCTATTTACTAATCAATGAATCTTTTTATTCTTTCTTCTTTGCAAAGATATGGCATGATAATTTAAAAAACCTAATAATTTAATTTTAATTTTTCAAACACCGATCAAAGCCGCTTATTTTAGGGAAAACAAATACTTTTCCCATATAATAATTTACTAATTAGTCATTCTGCAATATACATTTTAAGGATGTATTGTTATGCGATTGTATTTTAAGTATTGCATAAACATTAATGTATTTTAATGACTTTACATAGATTATGTAATTATCATTTAGCATGCTCCGAAAGCAGAAAAAAAGTCTTACAGAAGGAAGCATACTAAGTTCTCTTCTTAGACTGTCCATACCCATAATCGCTGCCAACACCTTACAGACTGCTTATCAGCTTATTGATACATTTTGGCTTGGTCGATTAGGGGCGTATGCGGTAGCGGCAGTTTCTCTAAGTTTTCCATTGCTATTCCTGATATTCTCCATTGGTGGCGGCCTTACATTGGCAGGTTCGGTGCTGGTAGCCCAGTACCGGGGCATGAATGATCAGAAACTCGTCAACTATTCATCCGCCCAAACCATCTTCGTCATGTTTTTTGTTTCGATAGCACTGATGCTTGCGGGTATTTATGGTGCCGAACCACTAATGCGTTTTATTGGAGCTGATGAAAATATTTTTACAGAATCGGTCAATTACTTTCGGGTATCTTCTTACGGCTTCGTTTTCCTTTTTATCTTTTTTGTATTTCAATCCCTAATGCGAGGGATAGGGAATGTCC
The DNA here is from genome assembly GCA_041751515.1 of Cyclobacteriaceae bacterium. Classification (GTDB taxonomy): domain Bacteria; phylum Bacteroidota; class Bacteroidia; order Cytophagales; family Cyclobacteriaceae; genus JBGSXH01. The sequence goes on from JBGSXH010000063.1 coordinate 9,051, forward strand.
TGCTTCCAACATTTGTGGTGCTTAGTACTGTTCTGCTCAACCTCGTGTTGGACCCACTGTTTATTTATGGCTGGGGACCTATACCGGCCATGGGCGTTTCCGGCGCTGCCATGGCCAGCGTAGGAACGCAAGGCTTATCGGCCTTTATTGGTCTTTTCATTCTCTTGAATGGCAAGCAAGGTATTAAAGTGCATTTGCAGGATCTGAAACCCGACTGGCCATGGACAAAAAAACTATTTAAACTTGGCTTTCCTGCCAGTATTGAGCAGTCTACAAGGGCACTGGGCATGACCATGATGATTATTCTGGTCGTAGGCTATGGCAGTGAAGTGGTAGCCTCATATGGTATTGGTGCACGTATCTTAGGATTTGTGGTCATTCCTGCACTTGGTCTATCCATTTCCACCACTACCCTTGTGGGTCAGAATATTGGTGCCGGTAAAGTCTACCGTGCGGAAAGAGTAGCAGTCTTAAGTGGGAAGGTAGCTTTTTGGGGCCTTAGCGGTATAGGAATGCTTTTATTCTTTGCTGCCAGGCCATTAACCGCATTTTTTGTTCCAGATGACGAATATGTCATTTATCATGGTGCCATGTTCATCAAAATAATGGCACCCAGTTTCGGGCTTCTGGGCTTACAACAAGTAATGAACGGTGTGTTCAATGGAGCAGGTTTCACCCTGGCCTCAATGCTGATATCACTGATTGGTTTGTGGATTGTACGTTTTCCATTAGCCTATGTATTATCAAACAATACTGTCCTGGGCTTTGAGGGGATTTGGTGGGCATTTCCCATTTCTAATTTAATTGCTGCAATTGTAGCACTCATCTGGTTTAAAAACGGACAATGGAAGCAACGCCTAAAACGTAAATAAGCACTTGGTCAACACTAAATGTGCCTACATGTAAACAATTTTGAGAACAAGTACTTTATTTATTAACTGTAAAACGAAAATTTTCAATTATGGCAAATATTAAATTAGCAATCATTTACTATAGTTCTACTGGTGCTAACCACAAACTCGCACATTGGGCTGCGGAAGGTGCGCAGGCAGCAGGAGCCGAGGTAAAAATATTGAAAGTACAAGAAACAGCACCACAGGAAGCCATAGACAGCAATCCTGCGTGGAAGGCGCATCATGAAGCAACAAAAGATGCGGCACATGCAACTGTGGAAGATCTGGAATGGGCAGATGCCTATATTTTTAGTTTCCCTACCCGATATGGTAGCGTTCCGGGGCAGGCGCAAGCATTCTTTGATATGACAGGGGGCTTATGGGCTCAGGGCAAACTAGCCAATAAGGTGGTAAGTGCTATGACTAGTGCGCAAAACCCACATGGTGGGCAAGAAGGCACCATTCAGGCAATTTATAAAACCATGTTCCACTGGGGAGCTATTGTGGCCGCACCCGGATATACAGATAAAAGCTTATTTGCTGCCGGTGGCAACCCGTATGGCACCAGCGCAACAGCCGGACAGGACGGCACAATCAATGAAGATGTTAAAGAAGCTGTAATGCACCAGGCTAAGAGAACTGTGCAAGTTGCTTCCTGGGTCAAAAATGGTTTAGAAGAATAAAGTAACTAAGACTAGTTTTAAAAGTGTCATCCATTCATATGGATGACACTTTTTTTTGTTTTTGATAAAAATACATTAAACCTTTTTACACGTAAGTGATTTATTCTTAAAACTTTAAGAAATGGATACTAACAATCTTAATATTTATATTAATGATCATCGAGGACTGTCTACGGCAGCTATTGCTTTAATTGAAAGATGTATTAAAGAAAATAAAGATGATAACAACAAACTAGTCAATTACCTGCAAGACCTGCATCAGGAGTTAGACGAAGAGCGAGAAATACTGGAGCAAATAATTGATGAGATTGGAGGAAAAGTAGATAAAATTAAGGCCACAGCTGCCTGGGTAGGAGAAAAATTAGGCAGGTTTAAGTTGAATGGCAACTTGTTTGAGTATTCCCCGCTTAGCCGTATGGAAGAGCTTGAAGTACTTCGGGTGGGCATACACGGGAAACTTGGCATGTGGGAAATTTTTAGTGAATTGAAAGAAAGTCATGCTGCCCTAGCGAAATTAAATTTTGACAAATTGATAACGCAGGCAGAAAAACAGCATAATAATATTGAGAACTTTAGAATGGAAGCAGCTAGAGCTGCATTCGCATAAGATTGTGCAAAATTACCGTAATTTATACAGCTAATTTTATTTTACCGAGTTTACGTAATTATCATTTTTATTAGGCTGGTAGATTTATTAATTTTGGCCTTTTGCTGGCTATAAGGTTCATTTACTGTTATTATGTAAAAGTTTCGGCCAAAGGTAGATCCTGCTAACAAACAGATTGTGGGTATTTACAGTACCCATTTTATCACTGTTTCTCAATCTATTGAGAATGAAAAGGACTGCATAATTTTAATGTACAAACCGAAAAGCGTTAACACTTTTATACTGAAAGCCTATGAAAGTGTACCGGATTTATATCTGATCCTTTCTCCTACTTTTTACATTCTGACGGCAAGCAACGCATATTTGGCTACCACTTATACGGAAAGAAAAAACATTGTTGGTCAATACTTATTTGATGTATTTCCGGACAATCCAGAGAATACAGATGCCAATGGAGTTCAGAGTCTTAAAAATGCATTGAACAAACTTATCGCTACAGGCACTTCTCAGTGTTTGGTTCAACAACGTTACGACGTACCTAAGCCAAAATCTCTGGGAGGCGGCTTTGAGAAAAAGTACTGGAACGCTGTCAATATAGCTGTTTTTGATGATGAGGGCGCTTTGCACTATATCATCCATAAAATTACCGCCTCCACTGAGACTAAAAATACCGAACAAAAAATTTTCGAGTTAACCACCCGTGAGCAATCTGCTCTCATCAATGCCGACTGGGAGAGGAAGAAACTCCGAAATATATTTTCCCAGGCACCTGTAGCGATTGCTATCTTCTCAGGCAAAGAGAATATAGTGGAGCTAATGAACGACAAAATGGCTTCTATTTTGCGAATAGACCGGCAAAATAGCATTGGTGAACCCGTTTGTGATTTGCCCAAAGCAAATACTGCTTGGCTTAAACCAACCTTGCTGCAGGTTTTCCGGACAGGTATCCTTACAAAATTACAGGAAATTGAGATAGTACAGGAACAGGATAACCCTAAGAAGTATTTTAACGCCAATTTTAAGCCTCTATTAGGGGTTCATAATGAAATCCTGGGTGTCATTATCATCGTCAATGATATTTCAACCCAGGTACATGCCAGACAAAGTGCAGAAAACAGCGAACGGCAACTGCGCCTGGTGACAGACGGTCTCCCTGTGCTAATAGGCTATCTTGATTTGGAGGAACGTTATCGTTTTGCCAATAAGGCCTACGAACAATGGTTTCCTTATAAGGCTGCTGATATTTTGGGCAAATACATTTGGGAGGTAACCGGCAGAAAAGCTTATAATACTGTTAAAAACTACATCAATAAAGCAAAAAATGGAGAACAAGTCCATTTTGAGGCGAAAATGCAGTATAATAAAGATTGTACAAAGTTCATCCATGCAAGCTACGTTCCTGATGTCAAAAATGGCAAAACAATGGGTTTCTTTACTTTGGTCTCGGATATCACGGAGGAAGTGCTTTCTAGAAAAAAGTTGATCGAAAGTGAAAAAGAGGCCCAGGCACTTGCCAATAAACTTGCCGTGGTGAATGAGGAGCTCAGGGCCGCCTCGGAAGAATTAGTGACCCGTAATGAAGAATTGAGAAGTAGCAATATACAATTAAGCCATAGCAATGCAGATATGGATAATTTTATTTACACAGCATCGCACGATCTGAAAGCGCCAATATCCAATATAGAAGGACTGATGCACGCCATGCTAAAGGGTCTTTCGGAAGAAAGCCGTAATAGCGAGCACTTTCTTAAAATTTCTGATCTTATCAGCAAATCTATAGAGCGATTTAAACGGACACTCGCTGACCTGTCGGAAATCACCAAATTGCAGAGAACAGAAGGTCATTATGATGAAGCCCATATTCATCTAGCAGACATAATTACAGAGGTTCATTTAGATCTCGCGTCAGAAATTGATGCCTCCAACACGATCATACACTTACGACTAAATGAGTGTGGATTAATAAAATTTTCCAAAAAAAATGCACGAAGCATTGTGTACAATTTACTTTCGAATGCCATAAAATACCGATCGCCGGATCGGACTCCGGAAGTTATCGTACACTGCCAAACTACCCGTGACTTCGTTGTGTTGTCTGTGAAAGACAATGGCTTAGGGATGAAAATCGCTGAAAAAGATAAAATTTTTGCTATGTTCAAACGACTTCATGACCATGTTGAAGGCACTGGCATTGGTTTATACATTGTAAAAAAAATCATTGAAACCACTGGTGGAAAAATTGAAGTTGATAGTGAACAGGGTAAAGGATCCAGCTTTCGTGTTTTTTTCAAAATATAACATCATATAGCTAGCCAATTTTCACTAACTGGAAAGCCCCAATAACGTTATTTTGCCACATTGAATATGAAAATACAAAAAGCTATAATCCCTTTTTTCATAGTTTTTATAATCTCATTTGTATTGGAATATTATGTGTATCAGGGCGCTACAACCCTGTGGCATTTGCAAAGTGGGTCTGTTCAATCTTTTTTAAAGTATATATTTTGGACTCAATACTTTGTACAGATATTCGGACTGCTGCTCGGCTTGCTATTAGTGGCCACTCGGCCTTCCATACCCCGAATAGCGTCACTGATATTTCATGCTTTTATCATCATACTTGCTTGCAAAATAGCGTTTATCATCCCCCTATTCGGAGAGGATATTTACAGAATTATAGTGGCAACATATACAGGATTTTTTGCCCAGTTTCATTTTCCAAATCGGCTTATCTGGATAAGCCAGTTGTCAGCATTCCTAAGCATTCTTACTGCAGCCATATTCTTTTATGGCGTTACCAAAGGAAAGTATCGCTACAAAGTGCATGAAATGACGCTTTTCTTCGATGATTTACCCAAGGAATTTGATGGATTTAAAATTGCTCAGATTTCAGACATTCATTCCGGAAGCTTAAAGAATACCAAAGCGGTGCAACAGGGGATCACGATGATCAATGCTTTGAAAGCGGACCTTTTTGTATTCACTGGAGATCTTGTCAATAATAAAGCGACTGAATTTGCCCAGTGGGTACCGTATTTTGCTGAAATTCATGCGCCATATGGCAAATTCTCTGTGCTTGGCAATCATGACTACGGCGATTACGTCCATTGGAATAGTGCCACAGAAAAAACCGACAACCTAAATCAACTGAAGCGATATCATAATAAGACAGGTTTTCGACTACTTTTAGATGAAAATGTAC
>JBGSXH010000064.1:0-2752 GCA_041751515.1 Cyclobacteriaceae bacterium
TGTAATCCAACACTTACGTCAGCAATTTCACCTAGCTTAACTAATTCAATCAAATTCCTATTTATTTCTATTTCTCGAACGTTTACCTGCTTTCCGGCGAATTCTTTTAGTTCTGTCTTAGGGGCAAAGTTTTTGTCAGTCCCATCATTCATTAAAGCAAACAACTTTGGACTGGCTACAAAAAAAGGAAGGTTACTGTTAGTGCGAATTAAAGATTGTGGATAGTAGTAAATGGCATATTCTTCATTGGATAAATGATTTCTTGAATCTGATCTATCAAAACCAACCCCCCTAGTTTGTGCCAATACTTCCATAAAATGCTCATACTGTTCATGGATAGAAATATTGGTCATGTCTGCCATCAGGCAGATGTGTTTGTCATCAAATTCCTTCTTATTATTCCGCTCAGCCACCATTACTACGGTGTTAACCGTGGCCCGGAAGGTATCGGGATTTACTCGAATCATTTTATGCACATAGTTTTTCATCAGCTTCTTACGAAGTCGCAAGTGACTCTTAATGGTCATAAAGGTATCGCTGACAATATATGCCAAGACGCCTCCATGCCTTAGTGGGGTAGTTTTATTGGCATCATTAAGGAATCTGGCAATGAAGGCACCATATGGATCTTTACTTTCCAGATCCAAGGCTGTCCGTACCTCATCATCGATCTTGACACCTCCATAGGGTGGATTGCCGATCACACAGTCAAAGCCATTGTCTTTCAGCTCAGGATAGAAAAAGTCCATATTGAAAAATGGCGAGGCGAGAGTACTGTGGGTAAACCATTCTTTCAACAAAACTGGATTCTGTCCAGGTATTGATTTTCCTGTGACCTGCTTGGCAAAAAAAGGAAAAGCTTTGTCCAAGACATCGATAATTTCTATGGTTATCTTTTCACGTTCTAGATGATTGATGTCAGGTTGGTAATACCGAGCTCTTGCATCAGTAAGTCTTTCTATGGCATCTGAACTGAAAAGGTCTGCCTGAATATTTTTAAGGCTATTTGCACAGATGATTTTGGTTTCGATATTGGGCATCGGGGTGATGCCCCGATCTGTATTTTGATCAATCAACAGGGAGATAAAAAACCTCAGTTTGGTGATCTGAACAGCTAGCGGTTGGATATCTATTCCGTAGATACTATCCCGGATGATCCCCAGCTTTCTGCTATAATCGTCCATATGCTTTTTGAGCACTTTTTCGAATTCTACTCGTTGGGCTGCATCAACATTTTTTAGCTTCTGCTTCAGCCATTTACTGTTATCTTGATCTACCAGCTTAAGAACATCCACTATTCTATGAAGCATGCCCATTGGAAATGCGCCTGAACCGCATGCGGGATCTAATACTTTGTATTGATCCAAAGCCTGAACTATTCCTTCGCAGAACGTAGAATCAGCAATTTCTACTTGGTGTTGATAGATCAGGTCTGATACCTTTTGTTTTGCTTCAGGATCGGTTGGAAGATTGTCTTCTAAGTATTTGGACAAATATAGAAAGAGACTATCATTGACCATTTCCAAAATGATCTTACGGGGGGTATAATAGCTACCAGTAAGTTTTCTGATACTTGTTTTAGTGCTTTCTTCTAGATTGGGATCGAGTTCAGCCAAAAGGTTTTCGAAGACCAGTCCCAACATTTCTGGATCCAGCGCAATATCTTCTTCGAAAGGAGTGTTTTCGTCCAGCGTAAACTTATATGATTTCAGGATTCCATTCAGTCCTTTGTGTTCTACCTTTTTGACTTCTTCCCTTGCGGTTTTTCCTCTTCCCACCTGTACTTTTTCCGTCGTCTCTATTCCATAAAAAAGGAAGTTTGGAATTTTTATAGCATCATCTTCAATGCTTTCTTTGGCATTATCCTCTTCGAGTTTGTCAAAAATCCCTCCATTGAGGTAGGGAATAGTGATCAACTGCTTAATATCGAAATCGGGATGAAGGTATTTTATCCATTTAAAGTCATTTATAGACTTTTTATCTGCCTGATTGAGAGCATTAAAAAATATATTCTGTAAGATACCTCGGTAATAAGAGTTAGTCTTTAAAAAATTTTTATCACCAATATCCAGCACTAAGGGAAAACGCTTTCCTTCCCAGTCAGTCAGTTCCAGCAGCTCTCGCTTGATTAAACCCTTTTCTTTAACAAACCAACAGAAAAGTGTTCTTGCTAAAAGACGGACTAAGAAATTTTTGACATTCTCTTTTTTATCGATGTAAGACGGGCAAAAAGGAAGTTTTACATTATCTAAAGCATAGTAAAACCAATTCTGTAAGTCTGAATAAAACTGATCATTGAGTGTTTGAAGTACAAATACAGATTGCCAATATTGATAGAGCTTTTTAAAAGTGTTTATTTTGCTATTATCTATTTTCAGCCCATTATAGTCTCGACCATCACCCAATAATATTTTCAAATGTGCTGCATGGGTGTTTCCGACTGCTATATCTTTGAGCATAATAATCTTACCAGCCTTTTCTCCTTCTTTATTTTTATGAAAAAAAGGCAATCTTTCCGCATTGGCAAAAGATATCTTTCCATTATACCTGAAGATAACAGCCACTGGGGCACCCAAGCTTTTTCTGTTTAGCCATCGGGTGATTTCTGCCAATTGGCTTCTTGTAGGTGATGTTATATTGAGTTCTACTCCAAATACTAAGATAGAGGCATATCTTCCTTGTGCCAGTTCCTTTTCTGTCTCCTCAAAAGATGTCTCATCCCCATCTTCGTCAAAAGTTTTATCTGATAGCT
>JBGSXH010000065.1:0-3890 GCA_041751515.1 Cyclobacteriaceae bacterium
GGCAATACCAGTTCCATTGTCCTCATAAGTTATAGCGAAGGAGTCTGCAGTCACTACGGTATTGATACTAATGCTGATTTCCCTGTCTTCATTGGAGAATATCAGTGTATTTTCGAGCAGGTTTTCAAATATAATATTAAATAGATGCGCATCAGCGCTCAACACTGTTTGGCCATAGTTGCCGCTGACCATGGCAGCCTTCCCGGACCAGAGAGTGCCAAGCTTTCGCTGACAGTTGAGCACCAGCTCTTCCAGCGGGACTTGCTCAGTGTTCAACTCATTTTTATAGATAAAGTGAATGTCCGTAAGCTTCTTAATCATCTTATCCATTTGAGCAGTTTCAGTCTCTATCCTATTGATATTCTGATGTGTAGCCTCGTCATTACACTCCAGCTTAGCAAGCATGGTCAAGCCCTGTAGCCGTGCAATAGGTCCCTTTAAATCATGCGAAGCACGGTAAATAAATATATCAAGCTCATCATTTGAAGCGATAAGTTTCTGCATTGTTTCTTCCAACGCGCCTGTTCGCTCTTTCACTTTTTCTTCCAGATTTTCATTAGCGTGCTTGAGTGCTTTATTGGTTTTGACCACCTCAGAACGTACTTGTTCCAGATCTCTGTTTTTCTCCAGAATTTTATCTTTTTGTTCCTTAATCGTTTGAGTCCGTTCGGCTACAATTTGCTCCAGAAGTTGGTTGTACTCCTCCACACGAGCGAGGCGAATTTTATATATCATTAAAACAATACAGGCAACCAGGCCGATAAGGCCCAGCCAAAACCATTTATTGTACCAGAACGGCGTATCGATATGAATGGCCATGCGAGCAGTTTCGCTAAAATTGCCATCTTCAGAAATGGTGCGTACCAAAAATGTATAAGTGCCAGGGTCAAGGTTAGTATAAGTTGAATTGCCTTCAGTAGTGAAGGGTACCCAGTCCTGGTCGTAACCTTCCAGCATAAACTGATACTTCATGCGTGCGCTTTGGCTAAAGCTTACGGCAATAAAGGAGAAACTCAGGTGATTTTCCTTATAATCGAAAAAGTAGGTCTCAGTATTATCCTGCTGCTTTATTCTTCGATCTACCAGATTAGTCGGCTCATAAAATACACTCACTTTGCTTATGTAGGGAGAAGGTAGCTCTGGCTGGCTCAGCAACATCTTCCCGTTGATCCGGAGCAATTCCTTCTCACTTCCTACCCAGACATTCCCTTCGAAGTCGCTGACCATTGCTGCAGGATTGAAAGTCCCCAGCTGCGAGGGGTAAACCGATGTAATAGCATCATTTGTTGCCGACCAAACATCTATGCCGCCACGGTGGGCAGTCCATATATTACCTTCAATATCCTCAGCCAGATATTTTGGGTAGTTGCTAAGCAGCCCATTGTCTTTGCTATAGTGTTGAAGTTCCAAACCGTCAAAACGGAGCAAACCGTTGCCTTCGGTGGCAATCCATATATTGCCGTTTCTATCCTCCAAAAGTTTGTTTATATCTCGGCTTTGTACTCTTCCATTAATGCTATGGTGAACAAAGCTTTCCCCATCTGCCAATAATTGAGATAGTCCGTTACCATAGGTAGCAAACCAGACACTGCCGTTTCTACTGCATAAAATGTCCTGTACCTCATTGTGAATGAATCCGGTCTGGGTTGAATGTCTTCCAATAACTCCTTTCTGAGGATGATAAACGACAATTCCCTGACCGGATACAGAAAGAAAATAATGTCCTTGCCGATGCCGGACGATTTGTCGGACCGTACTGCCTGGCAATAATTTGGGCAATGCAATTTGGGCTGCGGCATTATCACCTATTTTTCTAAAAAGACCAGCAGATGTAGCGTAATATAGCGTGTCAAAATGCTGATGCATGCTGATGACTTCTTTCCCCCCAGTACCGTTATCAGGTAAACCTGCAGCAGTTAGCGCATTGTATTGAAATTGCTGAATCCCATTTTCGTGGCCTATCAAAAGGCCGTCCGGATTGGAAATTACGGAGGCAATAGCAGAGGAAGTCGGAAAACTGCTGACCAGTTTTTCGTTTAGCATTAAAAGGCCATTGCCGGGCGTAGCAAGCCATATATTGTTTTCATGATCAGCCAGTATATCATTGGTAAATTGAAAAGCATGTTGGCTCGAATCTTTACTTTGGAAGAATGGCTGCCAACTATCTTCTTGTTCGTGAAAGCCCATCAAACCATGGTTATTTGTAGACAACCAGAGTCTACCTGCTTTATCTACAGCAAGATTGTTTAAGGCCAGTCTGCCCTCCCAGCTACCCGTTTGCAGACTTCTTGGCTTCGCTTTCCCCGCTTCAAAACATTGAATCAGTCCGTTTTCATTTGCGGCAAACAGTCTGTTTTCAGCAACCTTCAGAAAAGCAATCGATTGGCCGGAAAGCAGGTGGGTGACCAGCTTGGCCTTATTTGCTGCATCTCTTCGGTTGAAAACGAGCAGCCCTTCGTTGGTAGACAGCCAAACGCTGCCCTGAAACAGTTGCATCGCACTGGGCAAAAAACCTTCCAATGCATGCAGTAAAGTAAATGCCTCGCCGTCAAAATAGAAAAGCCCGTTATTTTGGCTTAAAATATACCCCGAATGGGGTGAATCAGGCATAATTTGTATGATTTTACTCTTGATAAGGCTACTGCTAAAAACGCGAAAATCAGCCCCTTTGTAAATCGAGATCTCACCCGAAAAATGTCCTGTAATCAACCCACCTTTTTGCAGGGGAGCCATGGCGCTCACCTGGGAAGCAGCAATGCCTTGTTTATTATCAAAAACCAACACACTGTGACCATCCAGCCTGGCTAAGCCTTTACTGGTGGCAGCCCATATATAACGGTCGCTCGATTGCGCGATGCTGCTGATAGTATTGTCTGGCAAGCCTTCTTTCTTTGTCCAGGATTGCATGTCGTAGAAGCCTTGTGCGTAAGCATCGCATCCCACACAAAGATTTAATAAAAAACAAAATACACAAAGAGCGTACTTTATTGACAAAGAATGGAAAAAGCTTATTGGCATTGCTGTATATACAGTTCAATAGCAAAGGGTAAACCTGCAAGTCTAAATTTATACTTGTTCTGTACAGGCTTAATTCTTTTTGAAGTAGTTGACTTTAACATCGTATTTATATTTTGGAGGGCCTCCTATTGGAATATTATAGAATGGCATGGGCTGCTCATACTCATTGGTGATGTAGATGACTACATTATTATTTTTACTTTTCCCCTTTACCATCTGAATATCGATAGAAGTATTTCGTTCCTCCGCGGTAATCTGGTGTTTACTGCTCTTCCACATATTATCGCCTCCACTTGCTGCTTTGTGCCGATTCTTAGCAACGGAATAGATTAGTATTTCCCCATCATTGTCAAAATCAAAATTGTGCTGGACAACGGCGATTACGTTTTCATCCACAAAAGGGTAAAGATGCGCCACCGTACCCGGCTCATCTTTTAGTCGGAATGTGTAATTATAAGTAAAGGCATTGGCGCCATCAATCGCAGTGTTATTTCCCGGTTGGCTGCTCAGGTAATAATGGTATAAATTGCCATCATCTCCTGCCAAGCCTTCGCTGACAATTTTGAAGATATACCCACCAGTTTGCTGGCTAAATTCTCCTTCCTGCGCGTTGAATGGCCCGAAAGTATACCATTTCCCATCATACATGGGTTCTTCACCAAAGGTTTTTGTAGCCAGCAAATTGCCTGCCTTAAAGTTGCCAACGGGTTTTATGGCCCTGGAGTCAGGATGGCTAAAGGCGCCTTCTCCCCCATAAACACTGTAGCGTACCTGCGTATCATATTCACCCTTTTGCTCGTCATGCAAACCACCAATGTCAGGATCAAAAACTCGAATATAAACCGGCATGTTATGATCTTCGGGAATTGAAA
>JBGSXH010000066.1:0-1661 GCA_041751515.1 Cyclobacteriaceae bacterium
CTGAAAAGATTACAATGGCCTTTGTCATTTTAAACGGGTGGCAAATTATCACCGAAACCAATGAGTCGAAATCTGTTGGACTCAATTTCAATATTAAACCGTCTGCAAAAACCGAATGGAACTATAGTAACTATTTCGGTAATGAAGGCACAAGATTAACAGGTACAAAGATGAGGTTTTTCAATCATGCCTACTACAAACGCATTTTCTCCCGCAACTTTCATAGCGCCATATCATTTGATATTGGCAACCAGCAATTATTAGATGCTGATGAGAGGGGCTACTGGCATACAGGTATGCTTATCACGCAATACGCATTGACGGAAAAATTTGCATTGGCCGGCAGGATCGAGTATTATCATGATCGCGACCAGATTGTTATACAAACGGAGACGCCAAAGGGTTTTCAGACGGTAAGTGCTACCCTCAATGTCAATTACTCCCCCACACCTAATGCAGTAGTCCGCTTAGAAGGTCGATTGTACAATTCAAAGGATTATGTATTTACAAATGGGGAGTATCCACATGGAAACAATGGATTGATTGTAAGTAGTATTACTTTAAAATTTGAATGAAAAAATACTAAGAGTCGGGATGTTGACAAATTACTGTAGTTTAAATTTGATATGGTCCGCTATGGCAACTTTGCTTTGCCATAATTGAGCGTCATCGCTGTGGTAAAATAGTGCATCCTGCAGTGGGTTTAACAGACAGACTGGCCAGGAGCTGGAGTTGAAAGGGGAGTATATTCCTCTTTTTCTTTCAGAGGACTACAATATCTTCAAAGCGACCATTTCCGAGCGCTACATCGGCCGCACCATCGGAGATGCAGATATTCGAGGGAATTGGAGAATTTACATTTTTGCCGTCTTAAGGGTCAGAGAAGAAAAAAGCGCCATAGATGGACCACATCGTGGGAAGAAAGTGATTGGTGTAAGTTGATACAAGACACTGTTCAAAAAAACAATATGCTGATGCTATTTGGCAATATCAATGATATCAAAAGGTATTGAAACTGGCAATAAAGGAAATTACGTCTCGAGGGCGAACTACAGCTTAAGAAGGCATTATCGCTTTTATGGATAAAGCTAAGCGGTGCTCTAGCCATTCATCACCTTCCTCCTTAATAGACCAAACTGATGCATGCTTTTGGTTGACTTTACCGAAGTAGTACCTGTCAGGCTACAAAGGAGTCCATAGTTTTTTCGCTACCTTAGCACTTGCGTTATTGGTCGGCGAAAGCACAGTTTTTTGATTCCTGATGACATGGGGAGTCAGAATGGCTTCTATCGCATTAGAATGCCTAATGTAGGAAGCCTCGCTATTGTCAAGGAAATCAATGCTTAGCGATTCGTCTTATGTCTACCCATAAGCAAATGGTCCTACACAGTAGTCAACTAAATTATTTATTGTAATACAAAAACGAAAAATGATGAATCTGAAGCAAGCTTTAATATTCGCAATGCTAATGCTCAATTCGGCTGCTGCCTTTGCACAGGAAGAAAGGAAAAGTGAGCAAAGTAGCAAGTTTGATATAGGCTTGGAAGGTATGTTGGGGGTGTCTTTTGGCAGGAACTTTTACTCCGTAAATGTCGGAGGTCCGGCGCTGTTTTTAGTGCTCAATGAAGACTGGAAAGTTGGTGCCGGGGCATTGCCTTCGC
>JBGSXH010000067.1:0-4253 GCA_041751515.1 Cyclobacteriaceae bacterium
TAATATTTCAAACTCAGGATTTAAATTTACCCTATTACTCGAAATTATTTAGTGATATGATCCATTATAGCATCGGCTATGCAAACCCTACTACGCAAATAATTGAATTTGAGGCCATTTTCCCTACGAATGACCAAGAAAAATTAAACCTTGCTTTACCCGCCTGGCGTCCAGGACGGTACCAGATTGCAAATTTCGCCAAAAACATCAAAAAGATTGAGGCCTTTGACGAAGCCGGCAATAGCGTCTTCATACGAAAGGTCGCGAAGGATAGCTGGGAAGTATCCTGTTCAGGGCTTAAGAAAATTAAGCTGCGTTATGCTTATTATGCCTCACAAATGGACGCAGGTGGGAGTTGGCTGGATGATGAACAACTGTATGTAAATTTTATCAATTGTGCTATTTACCCTCCTGAGGCTATGGATAGTGCTTGCACCATCGCCTTCAATTTGCCGGAAAGTTATCAACTTGCCACTGCATTGCCTCAGCAAGGCGTGCATGAGCTCGTGGCAGAGGACATTCACCAGCTACTGGATAGTCCAGTTATTGCATCCCCGAGTCTGCTGCACCTTAAGTACGTAGTGGCAAATACTACTTTCCACATTTGGATTCAGGGAAAGCACAATTTGTACAAAGACAAACTCATTGCTGATTTTAAGGCGTTCAGCCATGTGCAAATAGCTCTTTTTGGTGACTTTCCCTGCGCAGATTATCATTTTCTTTTGCAATTCCTTCCTTATCAGCATTATCATGGTGTAGAACACCAGTTCAGTACAGTGATCACTTTGGGTCCCTCCTACGCTATCCATCAGCATAATTTGTATGATGCCTTAATGGGCATCAGTTCGCATGAGCTATTTCATACCTGGAATGTGACACGAATTCGATCAGAGGCATTGGTACCCTATCAATATCAGCAGGAAAATTATTTTGAAGAGGGCTTTATTGCAGAAGGCTTTACTACCTATTATGGCGATTTGCTACTCAGCAGGTCTGGCTATTTTACGACTGAGGCCTTTTTAGAATGTATTAATAAATGGCTGAACCGGCACTATGGAGAAGAGGGGTGGAAAAACGAGGGAATTGCCGCCTCTTCTTTCGACCTTTGGCTGGACGGGTACGAAACTGTGGTTCCTGAAAAAAAAGTATCCATTTATATTAAAGGGGCACTGATTGCGCTGCTCCTGGACTTAACTATAAGAAAAGCCACAGAGCATTCCCATAGCCTGGATGATGTGATGCGCTATTTATGGGAAGAGTATAAAAAAAGCAGACCGCAGCAATATAAAGGGTTTTCGAAAGATAAAATATTACTCTTTATACATAGCTTATCGAATGGCACTACAGGCGATTTTTTCGAAGAATTTGTCCAAGGAACAGTTGATATTGCTCCGGCACTGGAATCACTTTTGCCAAGTGTAGGTTGTGCATTGACAGTAAAAGAAAACGACAATCATCTCGCCCGTAAATACGGCATAAAAGTACAAAGAAGCACCACCATTCTTATTCATCAACTGGCAGAAAACAGTCCGGGCTATGCCAAGCTGATGAAAAATGATGAAATCGTGGCCATCAATGGCTTTAAAGCTTCGTTCAATGAAATGAATGATCAAGCTGCAGCGCAGGAGCAATTATCAATAACTGTCTTTAGAAAATCGAGATTGCTGCACTTTGTTCTGGAAAACAAGGGTAACACATTTTGGACTCAATATGAGGTGGTAAAAGTTGATCAAAACACCAGTTTATTTGAAAATTGGTGTAGATAAGGAAAAGATTTCTAAGCTATTGAAGTAGCTAACCTGGAATTGCAATACAAAAATCTCACCCCTATCTAACATCATTTTGTAGATTCGTCATTGCCGACCTGGCTCGGCAATGACGTTACTTTTTGAGTTCTTATAAAATCACATTGACTCACTCTGAGTAATGCATAGTTCCTTCTTATCTATAAAAAGAGCTCAACTTAACCTATTATTAATCAAACATTTACAGCCGTAATATCATTATAAGCAGTGTCGTCATAGTTGATGAATTGCGCTATCTGAAACTTGCGTAAGTTCGAATGAAAACAAACCATTCATTTAGTGAGCATACACACCACCAATAATGATTGGTGATTCATCTTATTTATTTTTTTAACCACTGAATTTTTTATTATGGATGAAAAGGAAAAGGACCTGGAGCAAAACAAGAGAGATCCGGGAAAAGATCTCACCACCAATCAAGGGGTGAAGATCAGTGACAATCAAAATTCTCTGAAAGCAGGATCTCGAGGACCTACGCTGATGGAGGATTTCTTTTTGCGTGAAAAGATGACGCATTTTGATCATGAACGCATTCCCGAGCGTGTCGTCCATGCCCGTGGTTCAGCTGCGCACGGTTACTTCGAAACTTATGAAGGAATTAGCGAACTTACTAAAGCCGGGTTTCTCCAAAAGGCAGGCACTAAAGTTCCCGTTTTTACCCGATTTTCCACCGTTGTAGGATTTAGAGGGTCGAGTGATACCGTGCGTGATGTGAGAGGCTTTGCAACGAAGTTTTACACCGATGAAGGCATTTTTGATCTTGTTGGCAACAACATGCCGGTGTTTTTCATTCAGGATGCTATTAAGTTTCCTGATCTTGTGCATGCTATTAAACCCGAGCCGCATAATGAGGTGCCACAGGCTTCCGCAGCACACGATACTTTCTGGGATTTCATCTCACTGATGCCAGAATCGATGCATATGATTATGTGGGTGATTTCGGACAGAGCGATTCCCCGAAGTTACAGCATGATGGAAGGTTTTGGTGTACATACATTCCGGTTGGTCAATGCAGAAGGAAAATCACGCTTTGTAAAATTCCACTGGAAACCTAAGAACGGCATCCATTCACTCGTATGGGATGAAGCGCAGAAGCTGGCGGGAAAAGACCCTGATTTCAATCGAAAAGATTTATGGCAGCTGATCGAAGATGGCAATTATCCGGAGTTTGAGCTTGGTATTCAGGTTATTGAAGAAGAGGCCGAATTCAATATGGATTTTGACATCCTGGATGCTACCAAAATCTGGCCGGAAGAAGATGTACCGGTGCAGATCATCGGCAAGATGGTGCTCAATAAAAATCCGGATAACTTTTTTGCTGAAACAGAACAGGTAGCTTTCCATCCAGGACATGTGGTGCCAGGCATTGATTTTTCCAATGATCCTTTGTTACAAGGACGACTTTTTTCATATACTGATACGCAGCTATTGAGATTAGGCGGGCCCAATTTCGCAGAAATTCCTATTAATCGGCCTACCTGTCCTGTACATAATAATCAGCGGGATGGCTTTAGCCGACAAGCTATCGACAAGGGCAGGGTTAGCTATGAGCCCAATTCACTGGGCAATGGTTGCCCTATGCAAAACCCAGCAAATATGGGCGGCTTTGAAAGCTATCAGGAAAGGGTTGAAGGGCATAAAATACGCGAAAGAAGCGACAGCTTTAAAGACCACTACAGCCAGGCACAACTGTTTTGGAATAGCATGACACCGCCAGAAAAGGAGCATATGATTGAGGCTTTCCATTTTGAATTGGGCAAGGTTGATACCATTGAAATTCGTGAGAAAATGGTGGATCATCTAAACCATATCAATCATGATCTTGCCACAGCAGTTGCCGGTGGTATAGGTGTGGCAGCTCCACAGCAAAGCAAAGTTACCCCATATGATAAAATATCGGATGCGCTAAGCATGGAAAAAGGAAAATCTGCTTCTATCAAAGGTAGAAAAGTAGCGATTATTATTGGTGATGGCTATGACCATGAAGCGATGCTAATGATTAAAATGGCTTTGACTGAAGCAGGTGCCAAGGTGGACATCATCTCCAAATTATTAGGGCTAATTAAAAGCACAGGTGAAGACAGCATTAAGGCAGACAAACATCATATTGCTGCAGGCTCTATCATGTATGATGCTATTTATGTACCGGGAGGTTCCCATATCAACAATTTGCAAAAGCAGGGTGATGCGATGCATTTTATTAAAGAAGCATACAAGCACTGCAAGCCGATTGGTCTTACTGGAGAAGCTACAAAACTGGTAGAAGCTGCCGGATTAAAGACTGTAAAGATTTCTGAAAATGATCAGGTCACAAGCAGCAAAGGCATCGTGACAATGGGTGCTGATAGTAAGTTTGACAGATTTTTGGATGAATTTAAAACAGCTATTCTCAAACACCGTCATTGGGACAGGGAGGATAAGGAAATGATATCAGCTTAGGCATTATCA
>JBGSXH010000068.1:0-3179 GCA_041751515.1 Cyclobacteriaceae bacterium
TTAAGCAGCGATCAGAAATCTGAAGCGCGTAGTATCGTTGATGGATCCGGAGACTTTGAGTCTAAGGAAAAACAACTACAGCGACTTCCTTTCTACAAAGAGCTTTTTAGAGAAATCTATCCTCAGTTAAGAACTGCTCAAACAGAAATATTAACTGTAAAAGAGAAAAAGCCAGAGTCTGAGATCGCTGTACTTTCCCGTCAAATTGGTGATGGTACAATTGATGCAGATACTTTAAGCAGCCAGGAACTTGCTTATGGAGCTACATTGACACCATCAGTAGACGAAAAAGAAAAAATCTACAAAGCAGCAGTCAAAAAAGATGACAGCTGGGCTGCTCATAACAACCTAGGAGCTGTTTACCTTCAGAAAGCACAACAAGCTGACAGTGAAGAAGACAAGAATAAGCATCTTGAAAACGCGCTGAATGAGTTTGAGCTTTCGAATAAAAAAGAAGAAAATGCAGAAGCTTACAGCAATATGGCTGTAGTTTACTCCCTACAGGGCAATAGAGACAAAGCCATGGATGCTTTAGATAAAGCAGAGGGTTTCTCTCCACGTAGCGAAGTTGTAAAAGGCGATAATGGTGTGAAAGGTGCGATTCAAATTGCCAATGGTGATTATGATGCAGCGATCAATTCATTGTCAAATGCTGAAGAGACTGTTGACAATCTTTACAATAAAGGTCTTGCACAGTTATTGAAGAAAGATTATCAAAATGCTTTGTCTACTTTCAATGAAGTAATCGAAAAAGAAAGCGACCATGCTAAAGCACATTACGGTGCGGCGCTTGCGTCTGCCAGGCTAGACAAAGAGTCTGATGCTTACAGCCAATTAGAGAAAGCAGTAAGCAATGACCCTTCTCTTAAAGAGAGAGCATTAAACGATTTAGAGTTCAAAAAATACCAGTCTAACGACGAATTCAAAAATACATTGAAATAATCTTAACAGATCAAAAAATTTAAAGGCCTTTTCTTCTAGAAAAGGCCTTTTTTTATTGACTCTCTCTGGCATTCTTTGTGAAATGCTAGGTAAATCCCTATTTTTACTGCAAATTAAAATTGACCTTAACAGATGAGAGAAATACAATTTCGAGAAGCATTGCGTGAGGCGATGTCAGAAGAAATGCGCAAAGACGAAAGTGTCTTTGTAATGGGTGAAGAAGTTGCTGAATATAATGGTGCTTATAAAGTAACTCAGGGCATGTTAGACGAGTTTGGTGCTGAAAGAGTAATAGATACACCAATTGCAGAACTAGGCTTTGCAGGTATAGGGGTAGGTGCCGCTATGAATGGCCTGAGACCTATCATAGAGTTCATGACCTTCAACTTTTCGCTGGTAGCGATTGATCAGATAATCAATTCCGCTGCCAAAATGATGTCAATGTCTGGTGGTCAGTTCAATATTCCCATGGTATTCCGTGGACCTACAGGTAATGCTGGCATGCTAAGTTCCCAACATTCGCAGAATTTTGAAAACTGGTTTGCTAATACACCGGGACTAAAAGTGGTTGTTCCTTCGAACCCATACGATGCTAAAGGATTGCTAAAAACTTCTATCCGTGATAATGACCCTGTAATTTTTATGGAGTCAGAGCTCATGTACGGTGACAAAGGTGAAGTGCCAGAAGAGGAATACCTAATCAAAATTGGTGAGGCAGATATTAAAAAAGAAGGCAGTGACGTCACACTAGTGTCTTTTGGAAAAACCATGAAAGTAGCTTTGGAAGCTGCTAAAGAAATGGAAAAAGACAATGTTTCTGTGGAAGTGATTGACTTGCGGTCAGTACGACCGATTGACTACGAAGCCATTGTGAAGTCTGTTAAGAAAACAAACCGACTGGTCATTGTAGAAGAAGCCTGGCCCCTTGCCGCTATTTCTTCTGAGATTACTTACCATATCCAGAAACATGCATTTGATTATCTGGATGCTCCTATCGTACGCATCAACAGCATGGATGTTCCCTTGCCTTATGCGCCAACCCTTATTGATGAAATTTTACCCAATGTTAAAAGAACAATTGATGCTATCAATAGTGTTATGTATCGTTAAGAGGGAAATATAATTAATAAAATCATTTAGCCCCTTTTGGGGCTTTTTTTATGGCAGCACACAAAACATTCATGAATGAAGCCATCCGGCTATCCTTACAGAAGATGATGGAAGGTCACGGTGGCCCCTTTGGCGCAGTAATTGTCAAGGATGGCGAAGTCGTGGGTCGTGGATTTAATACCGTTACTTCTACTAATGACCCGACGGCCCATGCGGAGATCAATGCTATTAAGGATGCTTGCAGACACCTGGACACCCACCAGTTAAGCGGTTGCATATTATATACCAGCTGTGAACCATGCCCTATGTGCCTGGGCGCTATTTATTGGGCCAGGCCGGACAAGGTTTACTATGGAAACTCGAAAGAAGACGCTGCCAGTATCGGCTTTGACGATCAGTTTATTTACGAAGAACTCGAGCTGCCACTCACGAAAAGAAGCATTCCTATGTACTCCCTGATGGCTGACGAAGCCAAGATTGCTTTCACCACATGGCAAATGAAAGATGACCGCAAGCATTATTAAACAAGAATAAATACCTGCAAATATGTCCTTTAATGCTGATTTTCATCTGTACTAAGCTTAACATTCAATTATAAGCGTACGTTATAGCAACATAAGCCAGCAGCTTATCAAGTAATGATAGCTTTATATTTTTTAACATGCTCCTACGTTATACCAGGGAAACTCTATTGGTTTAAAACATGCGTCCAAAAACTGAATATTTCTTTATACTGATTCTGAGCTTACTTACTGCCGTATTATTTTACAGCAATCGTAAGCTCATTAATAAAGCTGATTTATACTATGAGGCCAATAGTAAACTTCAACGCGTCGCAGATTCCCTTGCCCTATATCAACTAAAATCAGAGGCGGACAACCGATTTATTGAGGGTGATTATACTAATTCTCTTGCTGTGTATGAAGAGCTGGATGCGCGTAACTTCTTCGATTATAAAATTAAGGACAACCGAAAAATTCAGCAGACTTTCGAAGACAAAGAAAAGGAGGCACTGCGACAACAGGCGGATACCTTACAACTATTGGTCAACAGACTCAGAGATTTCAGCAAAAAACAAATAAATACTACGGATAACCTGGCCTGGGATGTTTTTGCGCTCAGCTCAA
>JBGSXH010000069.1:0-2724 GCA_041751515.1 Cyclobacteriaceae bacterium
CAGCACTGTTTCATTGGAGGGTACTTCAATCTGATAATCTCCTTCTGCATTGGTAATGGTACCGCTATTGGTACCCTGTACCCGCACATTCACACCAGGAAGTGCGGACTGGTCGTCAAAGGAAGTAACATTCCCGGATACAACGATCTGGCCTAATGCCCGATCATTTAATCCAAAGCACAAAACTAACGTTAGTGCAGCCAGTAAACTCAGCCGCCTGCCCCTACTGAAAGTCTGATTTCGATAATTTTTTTGGTGTAAAAATTTCATCATACAGCATGTTTAGAATTTCTCATAGTACATATTCATTGTTTTGATGCTGCAAAGGTTTGCAGCCCGACTCCATAAAAGAATTATAATATTGGTTATTGTAACAGTTATTATTTTGAGCATTATGACCTGAGGTTTGCAGCACTTCGTAATCGTTTGCTGCATTAAGGAGTAATTTTTAACGTAAACTTCCTTTTTGCAGCACTCCTGCTTTTGACCCTGGAAAACAGGGACTAGACATTGTGAAAGACGTTTTTCGCAAATATTTAAAATCATATTCAAATTAATTTTAGCGATTCAATGCGCAATCGATTGCATGATAAAAAGTTTCATTCTGAAAACAAAACAATAATTTAATTTTTTTATAATAATCAATGTTAAAGATTAAGATTCACCTTTTTACAGTATATAATAGAAGTGTAACGGTGCTAAAAAAATTGTAAGAAATAAATTGAAAAATCTTTTTTCTAACACAATTTTTTTATATTGCGCAAACGATTACGCAACCCAATTAATGTTATGTCAACTTCATTTACTACCAGATATGCCGTACATCCGCAGGATGCTAAAAGTTACGACACGGCAAAATTGAGAGCACATTTTTTAGTAGAAGAACTATTTAAAGCAAACCATATTGAACTGGTGTACACTATGTACGACAGATTGATAGTAGGTGGTGCCTATCCTTCCACCAAAGACTTATCTCTGGATACTATTGACCCTCTAAAGGCAGATTATTTTCTTGAACGCAGAGAACTTGGTATTATCAATGTCGGCGATGCTGCTACCATTACTGTCGAGGGAGAAAAGTTTGAGCTACAGCCAAAAGAAGCTTTATATGTGGGCAGTGGCGTAAAATCTGTGATATTTCATCCTGCAGCTTCCGGCAATGCCAACTTTTACATTAACTCTGCACCAGCGCATACCGCCTACCCTACCAAAAAAGTAAGCATGGAGGATGCTGAAAAAGTAGAGCTTGGCTCCCTTGAAAACTCTAATCATAGAATCATCAATAAGCTTATTGTTAATAGTGTAGTAAAAAGCTGTCAGCTGCAAATGGGTCTTACCGAGCTGAAATCAGGTAGTGTGTGGAATACCATGCCAGCCCATACACACGATCGCCGTATGGAGGCTTACTTCTACTTTGAATTGCCGGAAGATGAAGTCGTCTCTCATTTTATGGGTGAGCCTTCAGAAACAAGACATTTATGGGTGAAGAACAAACAGGCCGTTATTTCTCCTCCATGGTCAATACATAGCGGAGCAGGCACATCTAATTATACCTTTATCTGGGGCATGGCCGGAGAGAACCTGGATTATGGTGATATGGATAAAGTAGCACCTAAAGATTTACGATAATATGAGCGAACTATTCAATTTAAAGAGTAAGGTAGCATTAGTAACTGGTGGAACTCACGGTCTGGGCATGGCAATGGCTATGGCCCTGGCAAAAGAAGGAGCTACTCTGGTCGTCAATGGACATACGCCTGCAAAAATGGAACAAGCGATCAGGGTATATCAGGATGCAGGTATCAAAGCGCATGGCTATCTTTTTGATGTAACAAACGAAAAGCTGGTGGAATCTCAGATTGACCTAATTGAAAAAGAGGTAGGGCCTATTGATGTGCTATTTAACAATGCAGGCATTATAATGCGGGCACCGGCTTTGGAAATGTCGGTCGAAGATTTTCGCAAGGTGGTGGACATTGACCTGGTAGCTCCATTTATTGTAGCCAGAAAAGTGGCCAAAGGCATGATTGACCGTGGTGGCGGAAAGATCATTAATATTTGTTCTATGATGAGTGAACTCGGTCGCGATACGGTAACTGCTTATGCAGCAGCCAAGGGTGGCTTAAAAATGCTCACCCGGAATTTAGCAACAGAATGGGCGAAATATAATATTCAGGTAAACGGCATAGGTCCCGGCTATTTTGCCACAGAGCAGACAGCCCCTATAAGACATGCGGGTCATCCACTGAACGATTTTATCGTCAATAGAACGCCAACTGGCCGATGGGGCAACCCGGAGGACTTAGGCGGTGCGGCAGTTTTCCTGGCCAGCAAAGCCAGTGATTTTGTTAACGGACAGATTATTTATGTAGATGGTGGAATATTGGCCACTATCGGTAAACCAGCAGAGGTATAATTTGAACGAGGTCGATTCTATCATCTTATATTAAAAAGTGGTCAATGTTAAAATCACCAATTGCTGCTATAGTGGCAACCCCTTTTATTGCATGTTTATGTAGTAATAGCGGGTGATATAAGATGTCAGTGAAAAAACGATTGTTTATAATATAATACTAAACATAGCTGCTCTTCATAATTCTTCATAATTTGCGACAAATCTTATGGTTTTATCGTGATGAAGCATAATAACGGGGCACGGGGTGCTAAAATGACAAAGAATGAAATCATCTAAAGCAACGATACATGACATCGCCGAGCGGTTGA
>JBGSXH010000070.1:0-4615 GCA_041751515.1 Cyclobacteriaceae bacterium
GGGACGGCGCAGCAGCAAAAGGATCACTTTTCATGGATAAGCTAATGCGTTTTCTTTGTGCATCCACCTCAAGCACGGTCACTTGCACCTGCTGTTGTACCCGCACTTCCTGGGCAGGATCACTTACAAATTTATCAGAAAGATGGCTTATATGCACGAGACCATCCTGGTGCACGCCAATATCAACAAAAGCACCAAATTTGGTAATGTTGGTAATCAGTCCTGGCAACTTCATGCCCACCGATAAGTCTTTGATCTCATTGATGCCCTCTGTAAAGCTAAAAGCTTCAAAGCTATCTCTCGGATCCCGGCCAGGTTTGGCCAACTCTTCCAAAATATCCTGTAACGTTGGTAAACCAACATCGTCAGAAACGTATTTTTCAGGTTTAATCTGGCTACGAAGTGTTGCATTGGAGATAAGGTCTTCCACTTTGCAATTGAGATCTTTCGCCATTTGGGCTACAGTAATATATCGCTCAGGATGCACACCACTGCTATCCAAAGGGTTTTTAGCATTACTGATCCTTAAGAAGCCAGCAGCCTGCTCATAGGCTTTTGCTCCAAGTCTTCCCACTTTTTGGAGACTGTTTCTGTCCTTAAACGGACCATTTTCGTTTCTATAGTTGATGATATTTTCTGCCAGCTGAGGTCCCAGGCCAGAAACATAAGTCAGCAGCTCCTTGCTTGCCGTATTTACTTCTACACCAACACCATTCACACAACTCATGACAACGTCATCCAGACTGTTCTTAAGCGCATGCTGATCAACATCGTGCTGGTATTGTCCGACACCAATGGATTTGGCATCAATTTTTACCAGTTCGGCCAGTGGGTCCATCAGCCTTCTGCCTATTGACACCGCACCACGGACAGTCAGGTCATGATCAGGAAATTCATTCCTGGCTGTTTCCGATGCTGAATAGATGGATGCACCACTCTCGTTAACCATAACGACCATAATATTTGCCGGCAAACCCAGACTCTTAATAAAGCTTTCGGTTTCACGACTGGCAGTTCCATTGCCAATAGCTATGGCTTCAATGGCATACTTTTCACAGAAATGCTTAATTAATGCACCAGATTCAGTTGTTTTCTTTTGTGGTTCATTAGGGTAAATGGTAGTATTGTCCAGTAACTTTCCTTGCTTATCAAGGCAAACCAGTTTGCAGCCGGTTCTAAAGCCAGGGTCAAGCGCCAAAACGGCCCGTTGCCCCATTGGGGCTGCCAATAATAGCTGTTTTAGATTTTCTGTAAATACCTGGATTGCCTCTTCATCAGCCTTTTTCTTGGTAGTAATGCGAATGTCTGTTTCAATGGATGGCTTCATAAGTCGGCGATAGCTATCTTTTACCGCTTTTTCGATCTGGGCGCCAACAGCACCACTACTTTTCAGAAAGATACGCTCCAGTAAACTTAACGCCTCCGCTTCTTCCGGGCAGCTATCCAACATGAGGATGAGTTCCTTTTCAGCGCGGCGCATCGCCAGCACCCGATGAGAAGGCGCCTGTGAGATGGGTTCTTCCCATTCAAAATAATCCTTATATTTTTGTCCTTCTTCTTCTTTTCCTGACAGTACTTTTGAACGAAACACCCCCTTTTTCAGGAATAAATCACGCATTTTGGCTCTGGCATCAGCATTTTCATTGATCCATTCTGCCATGATGTCCCGGGCACCCTGCAAAGCTTCCTCTTCATTGTTTACGCCTTTTTCTTCATCTATATAAGCTTTCGCAGCAGTAGCCGGATTTACGTTTTCCTCCTGATCAAATATGACCCTGGCCAGTGGCTCTAGTCCTTTTTCTCTTGCTACCGTGCCTTTGGTACGACGCTTAGGCTTATAGGGTAGATAAATATCTTCCAGCGCAGTCATGGTTTCGGCTGCATTCAATTTTTCTTCCAAGGCTGGCGAAAACTTCTCCTGCTCCTTCAGCGATTTTACGATCGCTTCCCTTCGCTTGTCCAAATCTCGTAGCTGGATAATCCTGTCACGAATCGCCGCGACGGCTACTTCATCCAAACTGCCAGTAAGTTCTTTCCTATAGCGGGAGATAAACGGCACAGTGGCGCCCCCATCCAGTAAGTCAACGGTGGCATCTACCTGCTTTGCTGTTATTTGTAATTCGGCAGCAATCTTTCCAAAATGTTCTTTACTCATGCTTTCTGTGTATTGAATGCTAATTGTTGAAGCGCAAAAATATAAAAAGCGCTGTGTCATTCAGCAAGATTTTCCAAAAATCTACGTGGATTAAGATGGGGTAGCACTATTTGGTTGGTTGCTAGGGCAAATCAGATAAAATAAAGCTGGAGATACCAGTCACCAGCCCCTCTGCAAGGGGTAGGTCCGCTTGGGAGTACGTAGCCATATTTTCTTGCAAGGTCGCTGGAGCATCCTTGAGCACATGGTTCATGTTTTCAAGCAACAGCAATTGCGCATCAGGTCTTGCACTCATTAGTTTCTCTGCTTCCGGGTATTTTACCTGCAAATCGTTGACGCCGTGCACAATCAGTATTGGTACTGAAACTTGCTTAAGGGCCACCTTCGGACAATATTTGAACCAGGAGTGCAAATAAGGCTGCACCGAAGGTCTGAACAAAGACATCAGGAGTGGGCTTACCTTATCTACGGATTCTCCCTTTTTGATCAAATCAATGATCTGCGCAGCTTCAGATTGCAAAGCTTCGGGCTGCCTTTGCAACTGTTCCATGATCAGGCTGTCTGCAGATTGTCCGCTGCCAGCTATCGAAATATAACCATCTGTAGCGGTCATTTGTGCGGCCAAGAGTCCCAATAGAGCACCTTCACTATGGCCGATGAAGACACGACTTGAAAATCGTTTATCATCAACAAAATTGCTCATCCATGCACTGGCATCTTCAGCATACTGCTCAAAGCGAAGCTCCACTTCACTAAGCCCAGCCCCTTTACTTTTACCTACGCCT
Organism: Cyclobacteriaceae bacterium; assembly: GCA_041751515.1. GTDB lineage: Bacteria > Bacteroidota > Bacteroidia > Cytophagales > Cyclobacteriaceae > JBGSXH01. The sequence continues at coordinate 2,941 of JBGSXH010000070.1, forward strand.
CTTTTGTCGTAACGAAGACTGGCAATACCATTTTCTGCGAGTCCTTCTGCCAAAAACTTTAACGCATTATTCTGGCCACCCATGGAATTGTTGCCATCCCGGTCGGTCGGACCGGAACCTGCAATAATGACGGCAAACGGCACAGCCCCATCTCCCTCAGGAATGGTAAGGGTCCCATGTAAATCACCCTGCTCAGTATCCAGCACTACCATTTCAGAGGTAATTTCCTGAGCACCTAAACGCCAGTCGCTACTGATAAACAGTGCGGTGGCAATGATAAAAATGTAAAATTTCTTCATATGTATATTTCAAGAAATACATCTATCCTATAATTGTTTTAAAGATAATCATAAAATTTCATAGCAGCTTTTCAGTTGTTGAATCCGATAAAATTATTTGTAAAGCTAGTACGGTACTGTCAACTGAAACAGTCAACCGCATTAACAGCCCCTAGTCTGGCTAAGAAAGTATTATGGTGGTTGTAAATTGAAAAAATCCTAATATCATCCCCTTCTACTACTTTTTTGCTACCTAAATCAACCGTCAGACCTCAAAAAACCAGCTTATTTTTGAGCCTTAAATAAATTATAACCATTAAATTTATCATCATGAAAAAGGGCTTCACACTTTTACTGCTTATTTTATTTACCAGCCACGGTTTGCTGTTTTCTCAGGGAACAAAAGATTCCCTGGGAGGCAGCTATATCTATCCGCAATTTCATGATAGTTTTTCGGCGGAAGAAAGCTGGCAGATTCATAAGGAAGCCTATGTAAAGCAACTGAAAGCAGAAGGTTTATCGGATGATGAAATCGAACAAATGATTGCTACCTACGAAAAAAAGAAAGAGAAATTCATAGCAAAGGCAGCAATGCAAAGAAAGCAAGCGGAAGTGCAAAGGGAAAAGGCAGAAGAACAAAGAGCTCGCGCAGAGGTATTGCGCCAGAAAGCCGATGAACAAAGAAAACAGGCAGAAATCATAAGGAAGCAAGCGGAAGAAAGCAGAAGCATGCATGCAGTGGAAAGAGAAAAGGCTGATAAATTAAGGAAAGAGGCTGAAGTACAAAGAAAGAAGGCAGAGGTCGCAAGACAACATGCGGATGAAGCCAGAAAAAAGGCCGAGGCTTTAAGAAATAGTTTTGAGAATATGCTGACTGAAAAGATCACTATATCCAAACAATCATCTACTATTGACCCTATTACTTTTAAAATTGACAGAGCTACCACATTGCATTTTAGCATTAATGGCAGTATAAGTTCAGGGCTGACTTTTATTGAAATCTTTAATCCGAGTGGTAAAAAAGAAGGAGAACTTTCTCTGGAGCATAAAAACAAATCAGCAATGGAGGACGACGAGCTGCTAAAATTTACGTCAGGTGCACTCCATAAGACTATCTCTGATACCGCGGTGGGCAATTGGTCCATTAAAGTTTCAGCACAAAATGCAGAAGGCACTGTCCATCTGTCGGTTGCTCGTTACGTCAAACCTGCATTGGATGAATAAGTTGTTTGCTCATAGCGTATTTTTACTGATGCTGATCTTTTCTGGCAAAGCTGTTACACTTGCTGAAGATACCGGCTTCATTACCGAGACTGTAATCTCAACTCTGTCTAAACTTTGAAAATTAAGTTAAAAGTTATAGACTAGAGTATTATGAAACAAGAAGATGTTAAAGC
>JBGSXH010000071.1:0-6832 GCA_041751515.1 Cyclobacteriaceae bacterium
GCAACTGTGTAAGAATGAAAAAGTAATGCGCTCTTAAATACTTAGCCTCGGCAATAAGGGCATCCAGTTCTGCCTGTGGAATATCGGCATTTGGGCCTAAATCAATTACACCACTCAGTGTGTTGATGTAGGTATAATTTCTGTTCCATGCCGTAGTAAACATTCCGTTTTGAGCGTTCAGATCCGGACCATATCGATTAATGTCTTTTGCTCCACCATCTCTTCCGTCGGTATATTCATCAGTACCAAAAACTGTCATAGTCATGCCACCTTCTGTACCATAGAAATACCGAAAGCCAGAATAACCCGCTGTAAGACCGGCACGAATACCATCTGCTGATTCAAAAAAAGTGGGTGTCACTACAGTCCGTGGCTCTTCTTCGAGCATATCATTACAGCCAACACCCAGCAACATCAGCGTGCTTAGGCATGTCAGAGAAACGTTATTTATTAGTTTTGATTTCATAATCTTTATCATTAAGCCTTCGCTATATTAAAACCTGATATTTACACCGCCCATAAATGCAGTGGTTCTGGGCGTATTCAAACCTATTGTCAGCCTATTGCCTAAACCTGGAGTGCTTGAACCACCCGTCCCTGTTGGCTCCGGATCAAGTCCCCCAGCGTCCATATAAGGAGAGAAGAATATGAATGGATCCTGCGAGGCTAGGTAAACGCGGACGGAACCCATGCCCACTCTTTCACACCAGGTATTAGGTAGCGTATAGCCAAGGTTGATGCTTCTGATTCTCAGAAAAGAGGCATCAAAATAGCCAAGCGTAGAACCATAAAGTGGATTTTCCTGTCCTACATCTGGTCTTGGATGATCATTCGTCGGGTTATCTGGTGTCCAGTAATCGACGCGAATACCACTTCTTCTACCCGATAGCATATTCACATAGCTTTGTGGCTGATGCAAGGTGCTGACTAACGTGCCACCTACTCTTGCAAATGCCACTACGGAAAAGTCAAAGTTTTTGTAAGAGAACCTGTTGGTCATACCGGCCTGAAAATCGGGCTGCATGGCACCTATAATACTTCTGTCATCGCCGGTTATCTGCCCATCGTTATTGATATCTTCCAGCTTAATCTGCCCTACCTGAAAACCATAGCTGGCAGCTTCATCGGCTTCGTCAGCTTGCCAAATACCTATTTTGTTAAAGTCAAAAATAGCATCGATAGGATGACCTACGTGCCAGCCATTATCAATATCTCTGACCTGATCCGGGTTGGCCAGCGCGGTAATTTCATTTCTGTTAAAGAAAATATTAAAATCAGTTGACCAGTTAAAGCCAGTACTGCTTTCAACATTGACTGTGCTAATGTTAAATTCAACACCTCGGTTACGAGTGGCACCCACATTCGCAAGCACGAAAGCAGTGCCTGAAGTAGGAGGCAAATTCTGGTTCATGAGCAAATCATTGGTGTTTTGTTCATACAGTTCCAGGGAACCCGTGATTCTGTTTTGAAAAAAGCCAAAATCGACACCGAAATTTACCGTAGTCGTGACCTCCCATCCTAAATTAAGGTTAGGTGCTGCCACAGCATAATATCCTACAGCTCCCTGCGGACCAAAATTATATCGTTCTGTTCCTAATAGTCCCTGGGTTTGGTAAGGATTTACTCCCGTATTGGCAACCTGTCCCCAGCCCGCTCTTAGTTTTAAGTCTGATACCACATTATCACCCATGAAATCTTCATTACTAATATTCCAGGCCGCAGATGCGGCAGGATAATATTGCCATTGATTTCCCGGCGCCAGACGGGATGAACCATCTGCTCTGGCTGTTAATGTCAATACATAACGGTCGTCATAGCTGTAGTTGAAACGGCCCATATAAGAAAGAATGCTCCAGCTATTATAATTTCCATCTGCTGAAATAAAGTCAGTCGCCTGACCCATATCATAAAACTGCAGGTAGTTGATAGGAATGTCTCTGAAGTTAAATATGGAATTCTGGTACGTTTGCTCCTGCACGCTAAATAATGCAGTACCACCTATTCTGTGCTTTTCATTGATAGTCTTATCATAGTAAAGCAGGTTTTCAATAGTATAGCTGTACTGCTCTGCATTTTGTGTTTGGGCAGTATTCAGCTGACCATTTCGCATAGGAGTAGCTGACCCCAGGAAGTCGCCGTACCTTTCCTGGAAAAAGTCAAGACCTACATTCAAACGGTATCTAAAACCCTCGGCAATTTGTACTTCTCCATATAAACTATTGAAAGTTCTGATTCTCCTTCTCTCCTGTGCCCACGCGTTATCATCAAACAGGAAAAGTGGATTAAAATAATCATCAGTACCCAATGTCGGCTGCACGATTCTGTTACCTGCATCATCGAAAGGGACTGTAAGAGGGCTCAAAGTAACCATAGGGTACAATGGGCTGACAGACTCACCATTTCTGACACTTAAGTTATTCATTGTATTGATCCCGACTTTAACCCGGGAGCCTATTTCAGTATCTACAGTAGCTCTTAAGGAGTACCTAGTAAAATCCTGTCCCGGCAATACGGTACTTTCATTGAAGTAACCACCAGACAAGGAATACTGTGTAGACTCGGTACCTCCTGAAACGCCCAATTCATGATTGGTCATCACACCAGTACCATACATTAAGTCCTGCCAGTTCGTCTCACGACCAAGCGCCAGGGATTGCTCTTCAACAGTTAAGAAAGTGCCTTGATTTCCACGGGCATTATACCCAGAAATCTGGCGTAGATTAGCAAATTCTTCTCCGCTGAAAACATCATATTCGTTGGCTACTGTATTCACACCGTAATAGCCGTTATAGGTCAATTGCGGCTTGCCTGGCTTTCCCCGACGTGTAGAAATAATGATTACACCGTTTGAACCCCTGGCACCGTAAATGGCTGTGGCCGAGGCGTCTTTGAGTACTTCCACTGAAGTGATATCATCTGGATTTAAGTCATTGATTGTTCCTCCATAGGGAATACCATCCACAACTAGTAAAGGATCATTGCCTGCCGTCAACGATCTGTTTCCCCGAATACGTATTCTTCCTGCATCTCCTGGTCTGGATCCTGTGCTAACAATCTCTAAACCTGCTGCTCTTCCCTGCAATGCCTGTGAAAGGTTGGCTACGGGAACTTCTCGTAATGACTTCTCATCGACTGAGGCGATGGAACCTGTAATGTCACTTTTCCTTTGCGCACCGTATCCTACGACAACGACTTCCTGCAATGACTGAATGTCCTCTGTTAAAGATACGTCAATCGTAGACCTGTTACCTATCTCCACTGTTTCAGTGAGGTACCCTACGAAAGAAAATACTAAAGTACTTCCTTCAGTGACGGCTAGCGAATACTCACCATTCATATCTGTGACCGTACCGGTATTGGTACCTTGTTGTGTCACCGTGGCACCGGGAAGGCCACCACCCTGAGAATCCGTTACCTGCCCGGAGACAGTCACCGTTTGTGATAACGCCTCCGTAAAACTGAAGCAGCTGAGCAAGACAGCAATTGCCAACATCAGTGCACTATTCAAAGGCTTCCAGGCTGGCCTGGATCTGGTTTTTTGAGTAGTATTAATTTTCATACATGCAATTGTTAGAGGTTATTTTTTTAATTGGAATTGGAAAATTCATGCGCATCTCATCTTGTATTTGTGCTTCATATACTGGTTCATTTAATTTCAAATGATTGTTGTAAGGGAGCATTGGCTCCCAGTTCCTGATTTCTTTGCGTGGGTGCGCCACTGCTAAGCGTGACGCTGTAAGTCCCGCTTTTCAGTTGGGCTTCGCCGGCTTCGTTGTACATCCTCAAATCTTCTGATGGGACTGTAAATGTGACATTGGTGCTTTCACCTGGTTCAAGGCTAATGCGTTTAAAAGCCTTCATGGAATAAATCGGGTCATGCTCTGAACGATCCTCCGCACTCAGGTACAGTTGAAGTACCTCGTCGCCAGATTGCTCTCCGGTGTTTTTAATGGTTGCTGTCACCTCCAGCGACTCTCCTGCAGCAAGTGATCTATTTTTGACATTCAGCGCTTCGTAATCGAATGCGGTATAGCTCAAACCAAAGCCAAAAGGGTACATAGGCGCTTCCTGCATATAGCGATAGGTCCTGCCCTGCATACTGTAATCTTCGTAGTCAGGTAGTTGCTCAAAAGATTTGGGAAAGGTGATTGGCAGCTTTCCTGAAGGACTAACTGCACCGTAGATGATTTTGGCAAGTGCATTACCACCCTCCTGACCAGGATACCAGGCCATTAATACCGCATCGGCTACTTCATGCACTTCCGAAAGGTTTACCGGACTTCCGCCTATGATGACGGCGATAACCGGCTTATCGTGGCCATTTTTTAACTTCTTCAGGAAATCAATCTGATGCTTTGGCAGATCATAATCCAGTCGATCGCCAAAATCCGCTGAGGCGATGGCAGCACCTTCTTCACCTTCTAAAACACCTGTGATTCCTAAGACGACAATGGTAGCATCAGCATCTTTGGCATTGCCGGTAGTCCAGTCGATAGGATTTAAATTTTCTTTGTCCAGCATGATACCTGGGCGGTACTGGATCTGGCTTCCGGGAGCTACATGACCAGCAAGCCCTTCCAGAATGGTCACCATTTGCGGATTGACCCCATAATAGTTGCCGAGCAGTGCATCGATAGAAGCAGCATTCGGTCCCGTGACAAAATATTTTGCCAAGTCGTTCTGAAGCGGTAAAACGCCATCGTTTTTCAATAAAACGATGGATTGTTCAGCAGCTTTACGGGACAAGTCTCTGTGTTCCTGACTATTGATGACATTAACAGAAATATCATTATAGGGATTATCTTCTTCAGGATCGAACATGCCCAATTTAAATCGTGTGGTAAGCAGAATGGCCAGCTGAGCATCAATTTCTTCCTCCGTGATTAAACCGCGCTCAACAGCTTTTACCAGATTTGTTTCATACACGCTACCACAATTGAGATTTACACCACTCTTCAAGGCAATCGCTGCAGCTTCCACAGCGTCAGGCACTATGCCATGTCCTTCGAACAAATCTACCAGTGCTTCACAATCCGAAACGACATGGCCTTTGAAATTCCAGTCTCCGCGTAATACATCATTCAGAAGGTAATCATTTGTACAGCAAGGCTCACCGTTGGTGGCATTATATGCGCACATCACTGATTCTACGCCTGCATCAACCAGGGCCTTGAAAGCAGGCAGATACGTTTCGTGCAAATCCTTCATAGAAGACTGCGCATCAAACTCATGGCGAAGCCGTTCCGGTCCGGAGTGCACAGCATAATGTTTTGCACAGGCAGCAATTTTCAGGTAGTCAGGATTATCGCCCTGCAGTCCATTGACAAAAGCCACCCCGAGTCTGGAAGTAAGCAAAGGATCTTCACCGTAAGTTTCCTGCCCTCTACCCCATCGGGCATCTCTGAAAATATTCACATTGGGTGTCCAGAAGGTCAATCCGCCGTATTTTTTATGATAGCCCTGGTCGGTTGCAGCTTTATGCATTGCCCTGGCTTCATCGGAAATAGCAGTAGCAACATTATATAATAGTGTCTCATCGAAAGTTGCTGCCAACCCAATGGCCTGTGGGAAAACTGTAGCGACACCGGCTCTGGCAACACCATGCAGGCTTTCATTCCACCAGAAATAAGCAGGAATGCCGAGACGCTCAATCGCAGGACTTTCATCCATCATTTGTTGCGCTTTCTCCTCTAAGGTCAGGTTGGAAACCAGGCTTTGTACCCGGGCTTCTATTGGAAGGGAAGCATCAAGATAATCTTTGTTGTCCTGAGCCCAACCCATAGTACACGTAAAGAGTAACACTGCAATTCCTGAGTAAATCTTTTTCATACGCAAACGTTTGATGCCATCATTCAGAAGCTAAAAAGCCTTTTTAAATTCTTTTACCTGTCGGGATGAATTAAAAAAAATCCTGCATTTGATTGAAGAAGTTAGTAAAGGCTGTTTTCCTTCCTTATTTTTAATTCTAAAATGCTTTATGCAACACAGTTCCTTTTCAATATTCGAATACAGAAATAAATATGGAAATATTTTATTTTACTTGCAACCGATTGCATAATATTTTTCATAAAATAAACCGCGTTCTATGCATTTTGACCAAGGTAAAAACATCGATTAACCAAATAAAACAAGCGTTATCGTGCCGAAAGCCGCTATATTTATTGGAATTGTATAATTCTGAAATAAAATAAAGGAAATTGCAAAATGTGACTTAGAAAATTATTGCGGCTGTTTTTCAGGTATTTAAAAACAAAATGTCATATATTGAAACCGATTGCATTGATTTCTTTAATAAATTAACTTAGTATGGACAAAGAAATTACAATTTATGATATAGCCAGTGGACTGGGTATATCGCCAGCCACAGTGAGCAGAGCCCTCAATGATCATCCTGCGGTGAATAAAAACACAAAGAAGAAGATCGTTGAAAAAGCAGATGAAATGGGTTATCGATCCAATACATTTGCCAGTAGCCTGCGGAAGCAGCGGACGAATGCCATAGGTGTCATTGTACCACGACTGAACAGTCACTTCCAGTCGTCTGTAATTGCAGGAATGGAAAAAGTGGCTACAGCTGCAGGCTATAGTCTAATCATCAGCCAGTCCATGGAGTCGTTTCAAAAAGAAGTGCTCAACGCAAAAACCATGTTCAATAGTCGTGTTGATGGCTTATTAGTTTCTCTGGCGTACGACACGGAAAATACTGACCATTTTCAGCCATTCCTTAAAAAAGGAATACCCGTTATCTTTTATGATCGTATTGAAGATCATAAGCAGTGCACCGGGATTGTCATCGACAATACACAGGCCGCATACCAAGCAACCAAACATT
>JBGSXH010000072.1:0-9611 GCA_041751515.1 Cyclobacteriaceae bacterium
AAAATGATTGCAAACATTACGGTTCTTGGGAATCATGGGTGAATTATTGGATGGAAAAAACAATATCGGCTATGCTATGTGGCCGTTGAGTGCTAGGGTAGAAACCTGTTCTATGTTGAAACCCGGCGCTACATTTACAGGCAGCTGGGACGAAAAAAAGCTAACGCCCTGCGGTTCTCAAGCATAACATTATCAGCGATTTTGTACTTTATTTGTCAAACATCCTTTTTGTTATGCTACAACATTTTTTTAACTGTTATTACCTGATTATACTTTTAGGGCCGTTTTCTGCTCGTCTTGTTGCACAGGAAAATTATAAGCCACTGTCGCACATCAATACTGGAACAGATTATTGGTACAAAAACGCCGTCATATACAACCTTGATCTCGATGCGTTTCTGGACACTGATGCCAATGGAATCGGAGATTTTCAGGGGTTGATCTCAAAATTAGATTACCTCAAAGCATTGGGGGTTGATGCGATTTGGCTTGCCCCTTTTCAGCCTTCCCCGATGGATGATAATGGCTATGATATTACCGACTACTACGGTGTCAATCCACTGTTAGGCAGCGGTGGCGATTTTGCCGAATTCATGCAGCAGGCGAAAGCAAGAGGGCTTCGGGTCATTACAGACCTTGTCATCAACCACACTTCTATTAAACACCCATGGTTTCAGGAAGCACGCAGCAATCCGGATTCAGAGTACCGGGACTGGTATGTTTGGTCTGACGAACGCCCGGAAGCATGAGATTGCCATTGGAGGCTATGGCTACCGCTGGTACAAAGTTCGATAAGTACTCAAAACATTCGCTTGAACCAGCCTGCTGCCGGCGCAGTACCCGGCATATAATGATTGCCGAGACTGCGCATAAAACCTACTTCTGCATAAATTGCTCCTAAGGCTACTTTTGCTTCTGCCATCAGTAAGCCAGCAGCATAAAGCAGTAGACCTGCGCCTCCAAGTGCCAAATACAGAGGAATGTAAATAAGGCCTAAATTCAATATCTCGAAGATCCCTATTAAAACACTGGTAAGAATGAAAATATTCAAAGCCAGGTACAGCGCTACCATGGCATGTTGAAGCAACTTCGCGCGGCGGGTGGCCTTGTTCATAAGATTGATAAAGATGACCTTCTTTTGTTTTAATAATTCTGGATCTACCTGTTCTTTAAACAGGGCTTCAAAGAGATCGGTAAGTTTTCGAGCTCTTTCCAGACAACGGCCGAGTCGCTGAGAGGTGGTGAGAATCAATGAACCGGTTGCCAGGATTAAGACAGCCGGCGTAATCATAGCCGACAGAATGGATAAAACACCACTAACTTCTTCCATATTAAATGCGCAATTTTAAGGGTATTCTAATTTGGATATTGAGAATATAAAGCAAATAAAGCCTGAAGATGTTGGCAGCTTTATGATTTTGTTTCAAATTTATAAAAAATGAACCGGGAAAGGATTTTATATATACTAAAAAAGCAATTTCATGTTTTTGGCAATAGACGCAGGCAATTCCAATATCGTATTTGGCTTTTATGAGAATGAAGCCTGGTTACATGAGTTTCGCATCGAAACCAAACCCACGCCTACGCCTAGGGAAATGGAAATGAAGCTAAGGCTTTTCCTCCTCGAGAACAATTTAAAAATCTCTCAAGTGGATGAAATAGCGTTGTGTTCCGTTGTTCCGGCCCTCAATGAAACCATTACCCAAACCGTAGAAAACCTATTCGGAGTAAAAGTGATTTTGATCAATGATAAACTGTACCCTGGCCTATTGGTCAGTACCACTAACCCTTCTGAGATTGGCACTGACCTGATGGCCAATGCCGTGGCTGCCTACGAACAGTACCAAGGTGCCTGCATCATCGTAGATTTTGGCACTGCGCTTACTTTTACTGCCGTGGACAATGATGGCAGCATTCTCGGCGTCAACATTGTTCCGGGCATTGAAACTGCCATCCAGTCACTTGCAGCTCATACCGCGCAGCTTCCTGAGATAAAGCTGGAAATGCCGTCTGTAGTCATCGGCACCAATACGGTCGAATCCATTCAGGCCGGCATCCTTTTGGGTTATACCGGTTTGGTGGAGCGCATGATACAGCGTATACAAGCCACGGTATCTTATGATTTCAAGGTCATTGCTACAGGCGGCTTATCTTCGATTCTGACACCACTACAGGCCACATTCGATGATATTGATGCCAAGCTGACTTTAAAAGGCATAAAATTCATTGCCAAAGTAGCCACTCAACATAAAGCTGAAACCGGTCAAGGGTAAATGATGCACCCATACTAAAATACTATTGATAAAGTATAGGGCACCCCGGCTTTTAAAGCTATGTTCAGGGTTTTGTCGTTATCGGGCATTCTGCTAAATCACCATCGCTCTCGACGTTTTTTATTTGTTCAAGAAAATGTACTGCCAACTGCTTGTCTTGTACTGAAGTTAACTGTATTTGTGCATTATTTCCTTCCCAGTTCAGGCTTATGAAGGAAACTTTGAATATCGTGCTGAAACTTTTCATTGACAGGATCATAAACATTAAATCCTTCACTTGTTTTTACCCATACATTCCCTGCGGGATCCAGAAATAGCCGTTCTATGAAGTCATCGTCAAGACTGCCACTTAGCTGGGGGTTGTGATTGAATACTTTTACCTCGTAACCATTATATCGATTAAGGCCATTGGGAGTGCCTATCCATACATAGCCGGTCGTATCTTTTAGGAAGTGATTGACCTGATTATGCGAAAGCCCATCCTGGATGCTTAACTGAGAGAATCGATATAATGTGCTTCCAGGAGGATTTTGCATTGCTTTTCCCATGACGAGCTGCGTGCAAGCCAGCAGCCACAATAATCCGGATAGTGAGAAAAGCTTTAACATGATTGACCCAACATTTATACGCTCAAGTTAAGTATAAGCGGAAAGTATCCGAAATTTAAATATTTTATTTTAGGATGCTATATGAATTTGCATGCAGCGCCAGTGGTTCATCTCCTTTGCTTCAGCTTAGTTCATCGCAGCTAATCTATGGAATACATCGGATGAATGCAGGAAGGATGGAGGCGATTGTTTGAGCCCGAAGGAGCCCGGCGGGGAAAGGCCTGGCGAGTGCCGAGAGCCTGACGCCGCCGGCTTGTGCGCATAGCTTGTGGGTGGCGGGGGCCTGCCCTAAGTATTTGCAAAATCGCGTCTTGGGAACCAGGTAACTTAGCAAAAATTAATGCTGGCCTCATGGCAATCCCCGCTGCACATTAATTTTCTGTTAATTTTATCGAACGATGCTGAAGATTCTTAACAAATTAGAAACCGTTATTGAATGTCTTTATCAACTATCACCGCTACATTTATTCGATGATTGGTTCTTCACAATAATACCAAGAACAAGCACTTTTCTGAAGGATTTTTAGATTTTACATTTGGCTTAAAACAACCATGAATAAACTATCGATATTAAGTGTTTTGCTTGTCATGGCCTGTGCGGGCCCCAAAAGCAATACCAATACTGCCTTTATTGGAGAGGAAGCGGCGAAGGAGGATGTCGTCGTCGTTCCGCATGATTATACCTACCCGTCTGATTCCACATTCAAGATACTTTCCTGGAATGTAGAACATTTTGTTGATCATTATGACGATCCTTATATTGATAATGCCAGAGAAAATAATCCGCCGGACGATATGCAGCTTCGACGCGTGCTCTTCCTGGAATCGCTGCGAAAAGCTGATGCTGATATAGTGGTGCTTCAGGAATTTGAGAGTGCCAGGTATTTACGACAGTTGGCACTGGATTCATTGGCTGATATGGGATACCAGTATTTTGCGGATATTCCCAGCCATACCTGGTATATGAATGTGGTGGTAATGAGCAAGTTTCCGATGGGAATTATGTATGGCTATGGCAATGTAACAACGGCATTTCCTGACTATTTAACAGAGGCAAATGAACGGGAAACCCAAAACCAGATCAATACGCGCATGTGGTCAATAGAAATATTTCCTTCCGTCGACTATGAAATTTTGCTGACCGGTGTACATCTTAAGGCAGGAAGAAGCGAACGAGATATCGCAATGCGGAAAGGTCAGCTAAATTTTTTGGTGAGTCAGTTTAATCGCATGCTTATTGAAAACCCGGATAAAAATATGGTACTCGTTGGTGATATGAATGCGGTTCCGACAAGTGAAGAACTGGAAATTTTAATTGGCAATGATGAATTAGAAAATGCTTTTATAGATCCCATAGATACAGCAGTAAATTCACATCCTGCAGATGCTCCCAGATGGCGACTGGATTATATGCTGGTTAATGAGAATATGCAAACGGAAATGGTTGACAATACAGTAACAGTAGATGCGTTTTTCCCTGCGGACACCATGAGAATTGTCAGCGATCATTTGCCGGTGACGGGAAGTTTTTTCAATAAGGACCGATAGTATTTGCATAAGGACGTGAATCCAATGTAATCATTACGAGCCCATCTTATGCTTTGTCGTCAGATTTTTTCATAGCAGCCAGCGCTTCTTTGGAATAGGCGATTTTGGTGATGGCGATGAACAAAACGGGCACGAGGAAAATCGTCAGCAGGGTTGCGGTAATCATGCCGCCAAAGACGGTCCAGCCGATGGTCTGGCGCGCCAGGGCACCTGCACCTCCCGCAAAAGCGAGGGGCAAAATGCCAAGGATAAAGGCCAGGGAGGTCATGATAATCGGACGCAGTCGCAGGCGGGCAGCATTGGTGACTGCTTCCACTATATCCACACCGTCGTCCACCTGTTCTTTGGCATATTCGACGATAAGAATGGCATTCTTTGCCGCTAAACCTATGAGTGTCAGCAAGCCAATTTGCGCATAGACATTATTGTCGAGTTCCGGAAACAGCAGCAGCGTAATGATGGCACCGAAAGCACCTGTAGGCACGGCCAGCAATACTGAAAATGGCACCGACCAGCTTTCATAAAGGGCGGTCAGGCAGAGAAATACGAAGACGATGGACAATGCAAAAATAAGTAAGGTGCTGCCACCGGTACTCACTTCTTCACGCGTAATGCCGGAGTATTCGAAGCCATAGCCGGATGGCAAACTTTCTGCCGCTACCTTTTCCAGCGCAGCAATGGCGTCACCGGAACTTTTTCCCGGCGCTGCCTCACCATTGATGGTAGCGGAACGAAACAGATTAAAGTGGCTGATCAAGGGTGCATTTTCTATCAGCGTGGTTTCTGTTAATGTGCTCATGGGGGTAAGCCCCCCCTGCTCGTTGCGCAGGAAAAACTGACTTAGTGCCTCCGGACTTTCACGATAAACGCTATCAGCCTGTATCAGCACTCTGAAGTTTCGATTGTACAAGATAAAGTCGTTGATATAAAAGCTACCAAGATAAGCCTGCATGGTCTCGTATGCTTCTCGAATATTAATGCCCAGTCGGGCAGTCTTCTCCCGGTTCAGGTCAATTTTAAAAGCGGGGGTAGAAGCACTAAAGAAACTAAAGGCCTCTCCTATGTCTTCATGTGCATTGAGGTCGGCGACAAAGTTGTTGACATTTCCCTCAAAGTCTTTAATATTGCCGCTATTGTCAAGTTCTTGCAGAATAAAGGTGAAACCGGAGGTGCTGCCCAGCCCCGGAATGGCCGGAGGCGCCAGGATGACAACCTTGGCTTCGGGTATTTCCCTCGCTAATACTTTCTCAAGCCTGTCGCGTACTTCAAAAGCATTTTGTCCATCACCCTTTCTTTCGCCCCAGGGTTTGAGCTGGGTAAAGACAGTACCGCTATTACTTTTATTAGAGAAATTGACGGCATTCAGACCCGTAACTGCAGAAAAATGCAGAACTTCCTCTTGGGCTGAAAGGATTTCCATGAGATGGTTAATGGTAGCTAAAGTACGATTGGTAGATGCACCCTCCGGCAATTCAAATGTGACAAATAGTCGTCCTTCATCTTCGGTAGGGATAAATCCGGTTGATTTGGTCTGAAATAGCAAAAATGTCGCAATGCCGATGACCACAAGTCCTACGATAAAAACGCGGGTATGTCGCAGACTCCAGGCTACGCCATTGTCGTAGCGCGTCTGGAGTCTATCAAAATACCGATTGAAATGATGAAATAGCTTATTGATGCCTTTGGATTTTTCATCAATATTAGTCGGTTTTAATAGCAGGGAACAAAGCGCCGGTGTCAGCGATAAGGCCACGAAACCGGAGATGATTCCAGATACCGCCACAGCCATAGCAAATTGCTGATAAAGTCGGCCAAGAATGCCTGGAATAAATCCTACCGGCACAAATACTGAAGCAACGATCAAAGACATGGCGATCACTGGTCCGGAGATTTGCTGCATGGCCTCGGAAACCGCCTCTTTTGCAGTGACCCCTTTTTTCTGCATAATGGTCGTCGTGGCTTCCACTACCACAATGGCATCGTCCACAACAATACCGATGGCCAACACAAAACCAAATAAGGTAAGCGTATTGATCGTAAAACCCAGGGGTATAAACAAGGCAAAGGTCCCAATGATGGAAACCGGAATGATAAGAATAGGAATGAGCGTTGCCCTCCAGTTTTGCAGAAACAGAAATACGACGAGCAATACCAGTACAAGCGCAATTAATAGCGTCTTTACCACTTCGCTGATGGACTCAGAAACCACCGAAGCCGACTCAAAAGGAATGATATATTCCAGGTCGGAGGGAAAATCTTTCTTGAGTTCCTCCATGGTTTCCCGAATACCCTGTTCGGTATCGAGGATATTGCTTTCCGGCGTTTGGTAAACGATAAGATAGGCAGCGGGATAGCCATCTGTAAAGTTATTGGTAGCATAGTCAAAGCGACCGAGTTCTACACGGGCGACATCTCTGAGGTAGACCAATGCATTATTGGCCGGGTTATTTTTGAGGATAACATTGCCAAACTCTTCTTCAGTTTGCAACCTGCCATTGGTAAAAACAGTGTACTCAAAAGCCTGGTAATCGCGTTGTGGTGGGGCACCTACCCTACCGGCTGCCACCTGAATGTTCTGATCCTGGAGAGCATTAATGACGTCGGTTGCGGTGAGGCCAAGCTGCGAAAGGCGGTCTGGCTTAAGCCAAATGCGCATGCTAAAATCTTCGGCACGGGCAAAAATATCGCCAACGCCCTGCACTCTTAATAATTCGTCTTTGACAAAAATATTCGTGTAATTGTTCAGAAAATCAATACCGTGCGTGCCTTCCGGCGAATAAAGCGAAACGATAAGTAAAAGACTGGGATTTCTCTTTCGAACGACAATGCCCAGCCTGCGTACCTGCTCAGGCAGCAGTGGCTCGGCCACCGCTATGCGATTCTGAATTTCAACTGCCGCCACATCAATATCGGTACCCACCTCAAAGGTCACATTCATGGTCATGACCCCTTCGCTGGAGGCAGTGCTTTCGATATAAGCCATACCTGGGGTGCCGTTTACCTCCGTTTCCAATGGAGTGATGACGGTTTGTTCTATGGTTTCCGCATCGGCACCGGTATAGGTGGCGCTGACCTGAATGACTGGCGGCGTGATATTGGGGTACTGCGCTACTGGTAAAGTTGTGATGGCCAGAATACCCAACAGCAAGATAAATATGGAAACAACAATGGCCGTATTGGGCCTTTTTATAAAAACATCTGAAATCATTCTGCTGCCCCGTTTTGTACCACTTCCACCTTATCGCCATCGCTCAGCTTCTGCACTCCTTTTACCACTACTTCGTCCCCTGCTTGCAGTCCCTTTTCAATGACGGTCAAGTTCTGGAAATCTCTTCCGGTTTTCACCTTCACCTGCCTAACCGCATCACCGTCACGAACAAAAACGGAAAACTCACCCATTTGCTCAGAAACAGCAACCCTTGGTGCGAGGATAACATCTTCCCCTTTCTCATCTCTGACAATCAGGGTGGCCGTTTGCCCGGGGCGTAAAATATTATCGGGATTAGGAAAGATGAGGCGAATTTGAATAGTGCCTGTATTTCTGTCCACCGCCCGGTCTATCACCTCTATTTCACCCAAATGCGGGTATTCCGTGCCTCCGCTTAGTCTCAAACGGAAAACAGAATCCTCCATGACCGCATCATTTTGAAACAAGGACTGAAACTTGGTCAGATACTGTTCTTCCGGATAAAAGTCAACCCCCATGGGATCGTCACGGGAAATGGTATTGAGCAGCGTCTCTCCCGGGCTCACCAATGTTCCCAACCGTACCTGACTAAAGCCGATGGTACCCTCAAAAGGAGCGCGGATACTGGCGTATTGCAAATCTACCGCAATGTTTTCCAGCTCTGAGCGAGCAGCATTCAGCTCCTGCTGGGCATTGCGCAGGTCGATGCGGGCATTGTCGTAAATCTGCCCTGCAATGGCATCTTCTTCCCTCAAACGTTCATAACGCTCAAAATCTTTCTGCAGGCGCTCCACATTGCCCTCTGCAATGGCTACTGAAGACTCCGCCTGTTGCTTTCTTGCCTGATAACGCGTCTGGTCGATGGTATAAAGCAGCTCTCCTTTTGGCACTTTCTGACCTTCCTTTACCATGATTTGCGTGACATAGCCAGCGACGTCAGCCCTAAGATCTACCTCTTGCAAGGCTACCACCGATGCCGGGAAGTTTTTACTGAAACGCACTTGTTGTTGCTGTACTTTTGCAGTTTCTACCTGTACGGCAGCACTTTCTTCTTCCTGCTCACTGCAGGCCCAGCACCCTGCCAGTAAGATCATACAGGCATACAAAGCCCATTTCTTTGCCGAACTGTTCATGTATTCTTGCTTCATAAATTTTCTGTAAGGACTTCCCCCCTGGCCCTTTGCAGTTCCAGCTTGCTGGTCATGAGCCTAAACAAGGCATTGACGGCGTTTATCCTGCTAGTACTTAAATCTGTTTCTGCCTGTATAACTTCCAGAAAGTTTTTAATGCCTTCTTCATACTGCAAACTCACGGTATTGTAAATTTCTTCAGCGACTACCTTTACTTCTTCCTGCATTTCCCACTGGTAGTAATTGGCTTTGTAGGTACCTAAAGCTTCTTTGTATTCCCGATAAATTTCCAGGTTCAGCGCCTCTTTTCTGGACTCAAATTGCATTAGCCCAAAATTGGCTGCACGAATTTCATAGCTCCGTCTTCCTCCTTGAAAAATGGGTAAAGAAAGCCTAAAGCCTGCAAGGGAATTGGGATAGGTCCGATTGAATATCTCATTGCCTTCCAAGCTCTGGAAAATGATGTTGTAGTTGTAGAATGCACTTAATGTCGGCATGTAGGCGCGGCGTGCAAAGGCCAGTTCGGAAGCCTGCAAGGCTTCTTCCTGTTGCAAAATCTTTGCTTCTACCCTGCGCTCATAGCTGAGCGCTGCAGTAGTATCGATATGCACCATGCCATGGATGGCTTCGAGATCGTAGTCCAGTGCGACCGGCATTTCCGGTGCCATACCACTTGCTTCCTTCAAGCGAGCTATCCGCATCTGATAATTTTCCCTGGCCTGATAGATAGCAGATTGGGTATTTTTAATGGCAATATCAGCCCTTTTATAATCAATATTGTCGCTAATGCCCGCTTCATAAAGCAGACGTGCGTCTTTTTCCTGTCGTTCTTGCCGGGCCAGATCTTCCTGATACAGCTTGATTT
>JBGSXH010000073.1:0-4549 GCA_041751515.1 Cyclobacteriaceae bacterium
TCCCTTATCTAATGTAGCCATGAACCTTAGAGTGGCGCCCTCATTTCTGGCTGTATCCAAACGCTTCTGAAAATCAGCATTATGCACTTCCAGTAATGTCAGAAATTCATCAACACTTTCAGCCGAAGCGGTATCTTCTGGGACCATGCTTTCTACCTCTATGTCAGAAAACTCCAAAGAAAGCCCCGATTCTCTGGCAAGAATGAGAATTTTCCTGGCAACATCGGCTCCACTCAAATCGTCACGCGGATCAGGCTCTGTGAAGCCTTTCTCTCTGGCTTCTTTGACCACCTCACTGAATGGCAGCCCTTCCTCCAGTCTGCTGAAGATGTAGTTCATGGAACCACTTAGCACTGCTTCAATGCGCAGCACTTTGTCGCCGCTGACGATTAAGTCCTGTAAGGTACCGATGACAGGCAGACCGGCTGCAACATTGGTCTCATACAAAAATCTTGCATTGCCTTTGCCAATTACCTTTCTCAAAGCATGGTATTTTTCGAGTGAGCTGGAATTGGCTTTTTTATTGGGTGTTACGATCGCCATATTCGCTTCCAACACTTGCTGGTAGCAGCTGGCGACTTCTTCACTGGCTGTACAGTCCACAAACACAGTATTCGATAGATTCATGTCATTCATCATTTCCCTGAACCTGGTTAAGCTCATCTTTTGATGCGTATTATCCAGCGAAAACCCATTGGCAATATTAAAACCATCTTCGTTAAAGTCCATGAACCTGCTATTGGCTAAACCCACTACTTTCACTTCCAGCAGGTTTTCTCTTTGTAGCTTTTCCTGCTGTGCGCTAATCATTTTTAGTAAAGTCTTGCCAATTAGCCCGACCCCGACCAGATAAATATGCAATACTTTACGATCAGATAAGAAGAAAGCTTCGTGCAAAGCATTCAATGCTTTGGTCATATCCTGCTGGTCAATGACTGCAGAAATATTCAGCTCGGAACTGCCCTGAGCAATTGCGTAAATGTTAATATTGTTTTCACCCAAAGCCTGGAACATGGTACCGCTGGCTCCAGGGTGCTGTTTCATGTTTTCACCAACGGCAGCAATTACCGCTTTACCTTTGGAGATGGTCACCTCTTCCATATCTCCTGTTTTGATTTCGTAGACAAACTCCTCTTCTATCAATGCCTTTGCCCTCTTGCCTTCACCTTCGCTAACGGCAATGCATATACTGTATTCAGAAGATGCCTGACTGATAAGTACGATATTGATACTGCCACGGGCAACTGCCTCAAATACTCGTTTACCTGCACCAATGACATCCATCAGACAGGCACCCTGAATATTGAGCAGCGTCACACCCTTCATTGAAGAAATGCCGCGCACCAGCGTACCGTTGCCAGCTTTAGCACTGATCAATGTGCCCTCGCCTGTAGGGTTGAAGGTGTTCTTGATGTGTACCGGAATTTGTTTCCGCATCGCAGGCTGCATGGTAGCAGGAAAAACTACTTTGGCGCCAAAGTGGGAAAGCTCAAGTGCTTCAATATAACTTAACTCTGGTATTGTCAATGCCTTTTTGACCAGCCGTGGATCTGCAGTCATCATCCCATTGACATCAGTCCATATTTCAAGTGATTCAGCACCTAATGCTGTGGCCAGAATCGCCGCGGTATAATCGGAGCCACTTCGCCCTAACGTTGTGGTTTCACCATGTGCTGTAGAAGCAATAAAGCCAGTAACCACCTTTAAGCCGGGATTACTCTTGAAAGCCTCGACAATCAACGCATTGCTGGTTTCAAAATCTACTTTGGCATTACCAAAGTGATTATCCGTCCGGATGATGCTACGACTATCAATAAATACTGCCTTTTCTCCACGACTTTTCAGGCTTTCTGTTAAGGTGAATGCAGATAATCTTTCACCAAAACTCAGCACAAAATCTCGTGTTCTTTTGGTGCATTCTTTCAACAGAAAAATTCCCTGCAACAGCCCTTCCAACTCGTTGAAATTAACCTTCACGAAGGTGAGCACTTTTGTCTGGTTCTGAACAGGAACAAGTGACTTCACCATGTTTAAATGCTTATGTTCAAGTGCTTTCAGTTGCGGTTGATACTGTATATCCCCGGCTTCCGCCATTTTGCAGCAGTCTGACAATACTTCCGTAACACCGGCAAAAGCAGAAAATACAATGGCGATACCATCTCGCTTAGATTTCTCGATGACGATATCAAGTACTTTATTAACGAAGTCGGGTGAGGCAATGGAGGAACCTCCGAATTTTACAATCTTCATAAATTTCAAAAGAGTTAAATAGGATGATAAGCCTTCAAAAAGGCCATATAGAAATGGGCGATATAATGGTTGAGCTACGGGATTTACCCCGTAATGGTGGTGGTTGTGAACATAATGAAACAAATACCAGCGCACATAAAGCCTAGGAGGACAGAACGTCCTGAGAATAGTATTGTCAATATGGCTATGTTGCTGTGTTTCATATACAGCAGCAATACTAAGGATATATTTCCCTTAAATCAAATAAAACATAATTTTATATCTTCATTTTTATCGATTACCATATAATAAGTATTCATTTTTCCAATTGCCGGTATGTACTATAGAGAGAAAGTCTTGCTTGTGAAATAATATTTTCCAGGAATTTGATTTAATTGAAACAATCTCTGACCGTATTATTTATAATGATGTACAAAATGACTTACCCTATGTTGTTCATAAAAAGTGCAATTGCCCTGAGCTGCTGTTTACTTGCAGGAACCGCTTTTGCTTCTTCCAGTTCTCCCAAACCCCGAAATTCCCGGCTTTATGTCGGTTCTTATAACGAGGAAGGAAAACCAGCCATCTATGCCTATGAGTTTGATGCTACCGCTGGCAAGTTGAAAAAAATCTTTACTGTTGATGATATAGCAAATCCTTCCTTCCTTACCGTGAACAAGGACGGCACAAGACTTTATGCCGTAAGTGAACAATCGACCGATAAGGGAGGATTAGTTTACGCTTATAAGGCGGAAAACAAAGCATTAATATCACTCAATAAGCAACCCACCTACGGGGATGATCCTTGTTATGTCAGCCTCAGTGGAGACGGTAAATTCGCTGTAGTAGGGAATTACTCCGGGGGTAATTTTACCATCTATCCCTTAAAAGATGACGGTAGCCTTGGTGAAGCCTTACAAACTATTGAGCATCAGGGCAGCAGTATCAATACCGAAAGGCAGGAAGGACCGCATGTACATTCTGCAGTATTCAACCCTGAAAACACGCATGTATTTGTTGCTGATCTCGGGACAGATGATGTGTATATCTATCAATTTGATGCGGACTCCGAGCAACCCTTGACGCCAGCCAAGACACCTTCAGTAAGCGTGGAACCAGGAGCAGGGCCCCGACACATTATTTTTAGTGAAGATGGACAATATGCCTATCTTATCTTAGAGCTCAATGGTACGGTAACCGTATTCAACCATGCCGAAGGACGATTGACACCCATTGAAACGGTACAGCTTACCGATTCAGATTTTCAGGGAGAACAAGGCGCGGCAGAAATAAGGCTTTCTCCGGACGGCAAATTCCTTTATGCCTCCAACCGCGGAGATGCGCACGAGATCAGTGTATTTGCTATTGATGCAGAGGGCGGTACGCTCAGTCTTGTCGAACGCATTTCCTCCGGAGGCGAAGTGCCCAGAAATTTCGAGATCGACCCCAGCGGCAATTTCCTTTTAGTGACGCATCAGGACAGCAATGACCTCATTGTCTTTAAGCGTGATATAGATACCGGAAAACTCAGCAAGACAGAGGAGAAAATTTCGCTCGAAAAACCGGTGTACTTGAAGTTTGTCGAGTAACACCCCATTTTCCTTTACAATATTGGTCAAATGCCTCAACTCTATATCAATGGCCCCTTTCTACGCAACATACCATAGTCAAGTGATGGAATTGAGGCATTTTTGGAAGCATCAACCTCATGTGGCTGGCAAAATGCATACAGATGACCCTTTATTATGCCACTAGCTACCATGGAAGCGTTGTAGTCTCCAGACCGCCAGCTCCCTGGCCCTGCAAGAAAAGCCAGCGCCAGCTTCTTCAAAGCGAGAAGTCAAAACTGCATTCAGGAAAGTCCCCTTCAAACCATAGCTGTATTACTAAAAAAAAGATAATTTGGGCGTTGCCTTCGGCCAGGCTTTCCGTTCCAAGTCCTCAGCCGAACCAACCTTATTGGTTACGTATCTTTTTCAACAAAAATACCCTACCACAGCCGAAACATAATCCGCGGCTTCCGGGCTTTCCACTACAATCCTTAACGCAAAAAAGAAAAAGCGTACTTGCAGAGAAATTAGCTAATATAGGAAGATCAGCTTCTGTAGCTAAAAACGCGTCAGCCCACCCTGAAACGCAAAGCCATCTACTGCCAAAAGGCAGCAACTTAAGCTCTCTACAGCCGCAACCAGGCCATGCCGTGCAAAAAAAACTACGCATAACACCCACATTTTGCAACGATAAGATTCAATCAGATCAAAAGTCCACAGAACAGATTGGATGTATAAGGAAATAGTGATAAGTTTAAATATAATTGAAA
>JBGSXH010000074.1:0-5099 GCA_041751515.1 Cyclobacteriaceae bacterium
AGCAATATGTTGCCCCGTCTTTGTGCCACCGGTGAAAGAGATATGAGTAATTTTCGAATGTCTTATAATCGCTTCTCCAGCCTTATTCCCCCGTCCCTGAATGATATTCAGCACGCCAGGAGGCAATCCTGCTTCTAGGCACAAATCAGCCAACATTGCCGCCGTCATCGGTGAAAGTTCAGAAGGTTTAGCAATCACGCAATTGCCTGCTGCCAGGGCGGGAGCAATTTTCCAGCTAAACAAATAAATAGGCAGATTCCATGGGGATATACACCCTGCAATCCCGATAGGTTGCCGTAAAGTATAATTGATGGCGCGCTCATCCGTTTGATAAGCGTTGTTCGATTGGTGTAAAATGGCCGTAGCAAAAAAATGAAAGTTCTCCGCAGCCCTGGGAATGTCTACATGACGAGCTAAGTGTAAGGGCTTTCCGGTGTCCTTGCTCTCAGCCTTCGCGAGGGTTTCAAGGTTTTCGCTAATCAATGCTGCAATCTTCAACAAGATACTACTCCGGGTAGCGACGGGGGTTTTTGACCATTCTGGAAACGCTGCCTGCGCTGCATTGACTGCCAACGCTACGTCGGCCTCACCGCTGTCTGCAATTTGGCTATAGGTTTTGCCTGTTGCAGGCGCTATATTATCAAAATATTTCCTTGAAACTGGCGCTATAAATGCACCACCAATAAAGTTATTGATTACTTCCATTGCTCACGAATAAACCGCTTGACATTGCCATTAGCCAGCGCTTCAACTTGCGCCAGCGATAAACCGTAACCGCTCATCGCAGCCAATATGTTTTGATACACTGAAGCATTCTCATGCTCAGGAAAATAAAATGGTATCCTGGTCGGGTCGGGATGATTTTTTGTATAAAAGAAGTCGGCTCCAAAACTGACCAGTTCTTCAGCACCATTTTCAAATGCATAAGCAATATGATCCAACAGCGCATTTGGTTCATCTTTGTTGACATAGGCCCTAAGAAAGTTAATGCCGATAAGGCCTTTAAGTTCTATCAGCGCATCAAGCATCTCCTTGGTAATATTGCGAACATGATCAAACACAGGTCTGAAGTTTGAATGGCTGGCAATTACAGGGACAGCTAATTTACGCTTGCTGATAAAGTTGATAATGTCCCAGGCCAATGCGTCGCTGGTATGACTTAAATCGATTGCGATCTGCTTGCCATCCAAATAATCAAGTAGCGCTTCACCATCAGGTTTCAGTCCTGCTTGTGCATAATTACCGCCGCCAAAACGATTTTCTCCATGATGGGTCAAAGAGATATAAATGATTCTCCCTGCTGCAGCCGTTAATGCATCTAAATTTTTAAAAGCCATGTCCAGTGGCTGAGATGCCTCACAGAGTCCTGCTGCATTTTCTATTGCGGGTATGATAGCCACCTTATCTTCCGGGGGCGATAAAATTGCAGTCTTATCAGCTTTGATAAACTGTGGCTGCTCAAGCAAATCATTAAAAATATCCATCTGTTTTTTGGCAGATTGCGTGCTGCCTTCCACCACATCCGTATAAATGGCCAGCACCTGCATCCTCACATTGCCTGCCTGAAGCAACGGCAAGGCCGCACCCATATCTTGCTCATTGTTGAAGCTGGCTCCGGGAATATGTGCCAGGTAGGAAAGCAAGTCACAATGCAGGTCTATAACAGGCTGTACAATATTGCTCATAGGTTAAGTGTCATTATTTTATAAAGATGGTGTTCTGCCACCATCTACAGGAAGGTTGATGCCATTAATATAACTTGCCGATGGACTTGCAAGGAATGCCACAGCATAGGCCAGCTCCTCAGGGCTTGCAAATCTTTGCGCCGGAATTTCGCTTTTCATCTGCTCGCTTATCTTCTCAGCACTGGTATCTGTATTTTTGGCTTTATTTTCAATGATGGAAGTAAGCCTTCCGGTTTCAGTAGCACCTGGCAAAACATTATTCACAGTAATACCGAAAGCACCTAGTTCAGAAGACAAAGTCTTCGCCCAGTTAGCTACTGCGCCCCGAATTGTATTGGAGACGCCCAGCCCGGGAATAGGAGATTTCACAGAGGTCGAAATGATATTGATTATTCTGCCAAAACCCGTCTCCTTCATGTGCGGCACTAAAAGCTGTGCCAACAGCTGATTACAAATCAGGAGCTGCTGAAAGGCATTAGTATAGGCATCCAGACCGGCATCAATCGCCTTGCCTCCCGCAGGGCCTCCGGTATTGTTCACCAGAATCTCTGCCCTATGCCCAGCTTCCAGCCATTCAGACATTTCTTTTTGCAGTTCCATCGGTTGGGAAAAGTCTGCCACGATACATTGGTGCACCTGCCCACTAACCGCAAACAGTTGTTGACGAATAGCCTTTAGTCGCTCTCCATTTCTTGCCACCAATGTAATGCTGGCACCAAGACGCGCCAGTTCCTCCGCGCAGGCAAGACCAATTCCCTGGGTAGCACCACAAACCACTGCTCGTTTTCCTTTTAGGTTTAAATCCATATATTTTCTTTCGTTTTAAAGATAATAAATCATTACTCCTTAAAAAACTTCAATTAACAAGCGCTTTTTATTAAATTGTTCATCAACAGAATTTTTTTTGAATTTACAATTTATATTGAAGCTTAGCACACGCAACCCTTAGATTATCAAACCGATGGCAATACGAAAACCTTTTAATTTCAAGCAGTGGATTGACGAAAACCGCCATCTTTTAAAACCACCTGTTGGTAATCAGCAGGTATATAAAGGCAATGACGACTTTATCGTCATGGTAGTAGGCGGACCCAACTCCAGAAAAGACTATCATTACAATGAAACAGAAGAATTCTATTACCAGGTTGAAGGTAATATTGTACTGAAAATTATCGAAGATGGTGAACCTATAGATATTCCAATTAATGAGGGAGAGATTTTCTTGCTGCCTCCAAAAGTACCCCATTCACCTCAGCGTTCTCCTAATTCTGTTGGCTTGGTAATGGAGTTATACAGAAAGGAAGGGCAGCAGGATGGATTTATGTGGTACTGCGAAAATTGTGGAAACCAGCTTTATGAGGAGTATGCCCACATCACTGATATTGTAAAGCAGCTCCCCCCCATAATGGACAATTTTTTTGGATCTGAACAAAAACGAACTTGTAACGCATGCGGTACTGTTATGGAGTTACCTGTGAAAAAAGGATAAGATGAGTGAAAAGACCTCAGAAGAGCATCAACATAAAGCATTAGATCATCCTGTCCACCATTTAAAAGTGGACATTCACACGCATATTCTACCCGAAAAATGGCCGGATTTGCGGGAGAAATATGGTTATGGTGGTTTTATTCGTTTAGAGCATCACAAACCCTGTTGCGCCCGCATGATGCAGGATGATAAATTTTTCAGGGAGATACAAGACAATTGCTGGGATCCTAAAACCAGAATGAGCGAATGCGATGCCTATGGTGTTCATGTGCAGGTGTTGTCGACAGTTCCCGTTATGTTTTGCTACTGGGCAAGGCCTCACGATGCCCTGGATCTTTCCATGTTGCTCAATGACCATATTGCATCTGTAGTTTCCAGATATCCGGACCGGTTTATAGGCCTGGGCACCTTGCCTATGCAATCACCTGATCTTGCTGTGAAAGAGCTGGAAAGGTGTGTAAAGAGCCTGGGTTTGGCAGGCGTACAGATAGGCTCTCATATTAATGACTGGAACTTGGATGAACCAGCGCTGTTTGATGTTTTTGCCTGCGCTGCAGATTTAGGCGCAGCGGTTTTTGTGCACCCCTGGGACATGATGGGTAAAGAGGAAATGCCAAAATACTGGCTTCCCTGGTTGGTTGGCATGCCTGCTGAAAGTTCCAGGGCAATTTGCAGTGTTATCTTCAGCGGTTTGCTGGAAAAACTGCCCAACTTAAAAATCGCCTTTGCCCATGGAGGCGGTTCTTTCCCGGCTACTATCGGAAGAATCCGCCATGGATACCACGTGCGACCCGACCTTTGTGCTGTTGACAATGCCGTAGATCCTGGCAAATATGTACGACAGATTTACTATGACTCACTGGTGCATGACCCGCAAACATTGGCATACCTAATGGAAATTGCCGGTGAAGACCACATTATGCTGGGCAGCGATTACCCCTTCCCGCTGGGCGAACATGTCCCGGGAAAAATCATCGAAAGCATGCCCTGGAATGATACGGTGAAGAAAAAAGTGCTATCAGACAATGCTTTCGAGTGGCTGGGAATAGAAAAAGAAAGCTGGTGGAAGAATTACGTACAGTCTGTATAGTCGACTGCATCTTCCCGAAGTTTATTAACTTAGCCAAAAAATTGAACAAACTTTTATGAGTTTACCTTACCATTTTACTACAAAAGAAGAAACCGCTGTTGCCCTGGACGAAAAAGATCAGTTAGCCAGATTCAGACGCGCCTTCCATTTTCCTAACAAAAACGAGCAGACTGCTATTTATTTATGTGGGAACTCTTTAGGTCTTCAGCCTCATAAGGCTGCTTTCTTCATCAATATGGAATTAGAGAAATGGAGAAATTTTGCAGTAGATGGGCATTTTCATGCTGAAGAACCCTGGGTAGAATTTCATAAGCTTTTTCAAAAGCCCATGGCACATATCGTGGGTGCGAAAACAAGTGAAGTGGTGACCATGAACAATCTCACCACAAACCTTCATCTCATGATGGTCTCCTTTTACAGACCGACAAAAGAGCGCTTTAAAATCATTACTGAAGCCGGCGCTTTTCCTTCAGACCAATATGCATTTGAGAGCCAGATCAAACACCATGGATACGATCCTGATGAAGCCTTGATTGAGCTTAAACCCAGAGAAGGTGAATATACGCTGAGAGAAGAAGATATCCTTCAGGCTATCGAGGAAAATCAGGAGCAAACTTGTCTCGTATTAATGGCGGGCATACAATATTACACCGGACAGCTCTTTCCCATGCAAGCGATTACGGAAAAAGCACACATGTATGGGGTAAAAGTTGGCTTTGATTTGGCGCATGCTGTAGGCAATGTTCCTTTGCAGCTTCATGACTGGGGAGCTGACTTTGCGGTATGGTGTACTTACAAGTATCTCAATAGCGGGCCTGGCAATGTGGGCGGCGCA
>JBGSXH010000075.1:0-24387 GCA_041751515.1 Cyclobacteriaceae bacterium
AAACGCTCATTAAAGGCTTTTCTATCAAGTTTTAGTAATTTCATGCAATTGTAATTTACTACAATATAACGCTTAATAACCTCATAATCAACTACTTGATATCTAAATAAGTAACCCTATAAATAAATTCAATGATGGGTCTGTATCGTTCGTGAAAGCATTAAATAATGATGAAACTCTAATTGGGGGATTTTTCGATAGCTTCGATGGTTGGGAAGGGCCCCTACGATATGTTAAACTTTCTAAAAATGGCGAAATCGTTCCTGAGTTTTTGGAAAATCAAGAGTCAAAATTGCTACTTCCACATAGTCCATCTAGAGCAAAGATTATTCAGGTCGACAATATTATATTCATCAATACCGCGTTAGGCCAGATTTTAGCAATGGATATAGATGGCAATAATATTAACCTAAATTTACCTTTCCCGAACGAAAACATAAGCCATATTCTAGCGGCACCTGACAATAAACCATCAAACGCACGCACAAAAAATGCGTCTAAAAAGCTATTGGTATTCAGAGATTTAGCAACTCTAAAAGAAGGCGAATCCTTTATGGTTGAAGTCGCTGTAAATGAGCAATTAGTCACGAGCATTACCGACCCAAAATTGCAGAAAACCTTTCTCATCTACCCAAATCCAGCTAACAACAATTTGTATATCCAGCCGACCAAGGCAGCGGAAAGCCTTATAATTGTATTGCATAACAATCAGGGTAAAATGGTGGAAAGTGTCACTTTCCTGCATGTTGGCGAAAATGAGCCTGTTACTATGGCCATAGACAATTTATCTTCAGACATTTATTTCGTGCAGTATAAAGACAGTAATGGAGAACACTATACCAGCAAGTTTATGAAGCAATAAACGGTACTGGACGGATTCAGACCAATTGCAAAAACCAAAATATCAGCATAGCGCAAAGCGCTCCTACAGGCAAAGTCAATACCCAGGAAAGTACAATAGAAGCAACCATACTCTTGTCTGTACTTTTAGTGATTTTTCCGATTCCGAAAATTGCCCCTACTGAAACGTGGGTGGTAGAGACTGGCAGTCCAAAAACACTTGCGCTTGTTACCAATAACCCTGTGACCATATTTGCGGTAAACCCCTGTCCCTGATTCATCGTGCTGATTTTATTGGACATTGTTTGGGCTACTCTTCTGGAGTTTATTAGTCCGCCTATGGCCATAGCAGTGCCAATGGCCAGCATACCCCATTGCACATTCAGGGTGTTAACAACCAAAAGCAGACTTAGAATTTTGGGGGTATCATTCAAACCACGGGCGAAGCTCGTTATGCCAGCACTCAAAAAGTGTGCTATTGATAACAATCGATTTGCGCTAAGCCCCAAAACATCTCCCTGATAAACCTCCTGACAGTATCCTTCCGTACCGACTATCATTCTTTTCTCCCTTTTTAATAGTACAGCACTGGCCTGCACTTCACAAGCGCTTTCTACCGGCACTACTGTATCGCCGATACATAAACACGTTTTTCTATCTACCTTCATCAATTTACGACAATTCGTAAATAGCAGATAAAGCAGCAGGCTGCCAACGAAAGCCGCAACCGGGCCGAGAATCAACGGCAGCAGGAAAGTTTGACCTAGTTTAATATAGTTAAACTGTCCGCCCAACACCAGCATACCAATACCCCACAAACCGCCTACTAAGGCATGAGTGGTTGACACCGGCATACCGATTTTAGTGGCAATAAATACCGTAATCCCGGCCCCTAAAGCAAGGGACAAAGCAAAATCAGTATTGAGCAGCAAGGCATCAGGCACCAATCCTTTGCCAGAGAAATTCTCCAAAAGTGTGCTTGCGAGTACCAAGGCAGATATGGATCCAAGAAAAGTCGTGATCGTAGCCCAGGATAATGCCTGCTTAAAACTCGCTACACCACTTCCATACAAGGTGGCCACTCCTTTAAAATTATCATTTGCCCCATTACTATAAGACAAGAAGAAAGTGGCAATGCCAAGTACAATTATCACCATTTATATAGCGCTTATCATGAGATGAAGAATTTAAAAACCTGCAATATATCCAAGTAATGCAGGCCTTCTATATTTGAGAATCTAAAACTTTACGCATCAGCATAGACTATAATTGTACGAACAATGAAAGTACAGTGGATTTTGCTTAAAGAAAAAAGTTTGCTCCCTGATTTCACATCAACCCGTATAAATTATTTACGTAGCCGCAGTTTATACCGGGAAAGTATAGAATAAACCGGTAATACTATTTTATCTAAACCATATCGCTTATTAGTAAAATTGGTATATAGTGGGTAAGCAATCGGTTGAATGGCGCAAAATATTTTAACTTGGACTCGTCTTCAATCGATGCTTATACTTATGAAAACTCTGTTTTTATCGTTTTCCCTTATCCTCCTCGCCATTAACTTTTCGCTATCGCAAAAACAGCTCATCGATACTGATGCGACCAGTGAAACCCGGGCTCTGTACCGTAATCTCGGCAAGCTGGCAAAAAAGCATACACTCTTTGCTCACCAGCATGCGACGGAGTATGGCCACGGCTGGTCTGGTGATGAAGACCGCTCCGATGTAAAATCGGTCACGGGCACACATCCCGCCATGATTGGTGTGGATATCATGGGATTCAGTGGTAAATCACAGGAGGAGATTGCCCAAAACAAGGCGAGTTTAAAGCAAAATGTACTGGACACTTACCATCGTGGTGGTGTTACCACTGTGGCCTGGCATTTCGCTAATCCAGTTTCCGATGGTGGCTTTTACTGGAAAGACAGCGTTTCGCTGCCAGCCGTCAGCTATATCATTCCCGGCGCTGAAGCCCATGAAGCGTACAAGGCTATTCTGGACGATATCGGCGATTGGGCCAATAGTCTGCAGGCAGAAAACGGCGAATTGGTGCCGCTCATTTTTCGCCCTTACCACGAATTTGATGGCGATTGGTTCTGGTGGGGTGCCAGGCATTGCAGCCGCGAGAAATTCATCGACCTATGGCAATTTACAGTCAGCTATCTCCGCGATACGCTTGATGTGCATAACTTCATTTATGCCTTCACCCCAGACAATCGTTTTGACGACGAAGCTTCTTTTCTGGAAAGATACCCTGGCGACGAGTGGGTGGACATGGTAGGGATGGACAATTATGCCGACCTGGGCCGCGACCGCTACGATATTGAAACTGCTGCAGCTAAGCTCAAAATCGTGTCCGACTACGCAAAAAAAGCCAACAAGCTGGCCGCCTTTACCGAAACCGGACTGGAATCCATTCCCGACACTACCTGGTGGACGAAAACCCTACTTGCCACTATGCGCAAGCACGATATGCAGCTCTCCTATGTGCTGGTATGGCGTAACGATATCAATAGTCCTACGCACTATTACGCGCCGTTCCCCGGCCACGAAAGTGTGCCCGACTTCATTAAATTCCGCAAAGACGAATACACCCTTTTCGAAGAAGACCTGGATAATATTTACAAAAGAAAACGGTTTTTAGGCATATTTTAGACTTTAGAATAATCAAATCCTTGTTTTATGCCTTATCAGAAATAAATAGGATGCATGATAAGTTGTTTTTGCGTATTGTACTCCAGGGCAGGCATTGGAATTCTGTACATGCTTATCAAATAGATGGCAGTCTTCAAAAACTTATTCTTCACAGGAAGATATCGTAAATCGATATCAGGTGAAATAAAGAATTGCCGATAGGAATTATAGCCATGTGCCAAATTTTTATCAGGATTCCCGTAAACCATGCCTCCTGCGCCATAGCCAGCAGCGATATTCAGCCATTTGGGGAAATTACTATCGTTTTTTAGAAATGCGAATATGTCCACAGAGTACCAATACGTCTGTCCGTTATAATCCTGCAGCAGCTGTTCAGCAAAAGTACTTCCAAACATTTCTAGTCGCTGGGGAGAATATTCCGATCTGCTGAAAGAAAATTTCGGCATAATGCGAATTTCCTTCCAGGTAAGCTCCTGCGCAATGACAGCTGCAGAGCCCAGCGTATTGGCTGCAAAATCACTGACCGAAAAGCCATATTGTGAACTGAATCCGTCAAATATTTCGATGGGAGTCTGTAAAACAAAACCAAGCATTCCGCCAATCCAGATTGCTTTCTTCTCCTGCACACCCGCCCAACGCAGGGCATCTATGCCGGCACGGCTCTGGTGAAAAGCCGTGTAGAAATGGCCTGCTTTGTCCATTTGGTTCCAATAAAGCAGGTCATCGTGAAATTGAAAACTGCTTCTGGTATCCTGAGAATACCAGATATGATTTAAGGCAACAAGACTTGCTGCATAGCCGACCCCAAAGCCTACGGATAAGCCTATCAAACGCCGCTTCTTTTGTTCGGCCGTAAGTGTGTCAGCTGGCGTCTCGCTCCCTTCTTGTGCCTGAGCATTAACCTGTATGTTCAGGGAACTACAAACGAGGCATAGTACAAGGAAAAGAGATAAATAGCACCTCCTAAAAATGCGATACAGCATTGAGATAGGCATTAATGAACCGGTTAAAAATAAAATGCCGCATTATACTAACATTTTAATAAATTAACTACCGAAAGTATAAATTATAGAGGAACTTTGTCATCCATTAAACAACTTCAAACGCTTTCCTTAGGCCAAAAAGCAACAGGGCTGCTAATGGTTAATTAACAGCCCTGTTTAGCCAATTCGGTGCTATAGTGCATCAGCAACATCCGCCTCCATCATAATAAAAAGTACTTTCTGACAGATAAATATCTTTCCTTTCAAGTCCAGCCAGCGCTTTGGCCGTCTTATCGCAAACCGCCAATGGCTGATTGGGCACTAGTGTATGCCCCTTATGATCATCAAAATACTCCTCATTACCATAGTAAATGGCTGTTTTACCTGTAAATATGCATGGACCATCCTCAGGCATAGGGTCTTTGATAGCGCAGATTTCGACACTTTCGATATAGATTAACTCCTGCGTATCATATTGCCCTGGCGCCAATATGCGGTAAGGTCGTTTGGCACGTATTTCAACTGTACCAAAGCCAACTTCCGTGATGGTATCAAGGTAGGCTTGCAGCGGCAGTGAACCGCTGAGGCAAAGGGCACGCAGCCTATCATCTTCCCGCAAACTTTCCGGCATATCCTGCTCACAGATAGGATCACTCATCACAAGCCGACCATTTGGTTTCAGAACTCGGTACATTTCCTCCAGAGCTTTCTTCAGATCCTCCACTTTAAATATATTGAAAAGACAGTTTTGTGCAGCTACATCAATACTGTTATCGGCTACCGGCAAGTTGAGCGCATCTCCCTGCTTCAGGCTCACAAAACTTTTATCGAACCAGGGGTTCATTTTTTCAGCTTCTAAGAAATTTTGTGCAGAAGCTTCAAGCATTTCTTCTACCACATCTACCCCGATCACCCCGGCAGGTTTTCTACTAAAATAAGCAAACTGTAGCAGCTCCATGCCACCACCAACACCCACATACAATACTGTAGGTGCGTTAGCCAGGTCACGAGGGTTTACCGTACTGCCACAGCCATAATTCATCTCGAGCATGCGTTTGGGCATGGACAGCTCCGGCAATTGCCAGATGGGCGTTGTGGTGCAACAAAGCCCTACATCTGGCGTAATGGCTGCGGTCTTATAAACATCTTTCGTAGTTTCTAAATAAGTATTCATATATTCCCGTATTTTTCTTTAAATAGTAATAGGTATAATTAATTGCGCTGGCTGTTACTTGACCATACAAAAGCTGATGCTAAATATATAGATATTAGGTATACGAACAATTGAAGTACGGCAGATCTGATTTAAAAAATTAACGGTCTTCTGTAAAAAATTCATAGTTTAAATTATTTTCAGCAAATGCGTCGTGGTAAGGATTGGCTACGGGAATGGTGATGCCTTCAGTTAAGAAGGCGCCGGGGGGGGCCTGTAGATGAAATTTCAGGAACCGCTGCTCACCGAGAAATTAAGTAAGGCGTCGAAAATTCAGATTAGATAAGGAACAGCGTTGAACTTTAATTTGCAGCAAAAATACAGCAATCGCCCATAAAGATTATTAAAACCTCTACGGTTTTCAGATAGCCGATAAAATTTAGAGCGCTGCATTGACGCATACATTCTTTTCCCTGACCTGAAAGATAGTGTAAGAAGCAGAGCAGTGACCAGCGATCGTCTACATAATTTTTCATCTCATTAGCAACTTTAGCTAACAAGGCAAACACTTTTTTGCTGATGCCAAAAGCGTCAACACTTTATTTAAAAGTATTGACGCCTTCCTGCAGCGTTTTTTTCCCTCCTTTACAGCTTATCCTTGTCAGACAACCTATTGACAATAAAGAAATAAAGCAGAAAGCCCAGGGCAATCGAAAAGGTAAATAAGCCATAAGGCAATGGAGAATGCGGACTAACAGGTATAAATTCCATCACCATCAAGGCCAGACCGCCAAAAAAGATGATCAATCCCCATTTTAGTGCTTCGTATTTATTGTTTGCGTTGTGTTCTTTGAATATGGCCTGCGTGTCGTCATTGACATAACCCTTGTCGACCATCCGCTTTCTGAGAAAATAGGTGGTGAGTGTTTTAACAAAAAAGACAATGGTAGCCCCTATGGTAGCAAGCACGCCAACAGGCGTTAGGAAATCTGCGAGATTCTGATCCATGATTTTTTCTTTAAGTTTGAATTGTTACTCCATTGGACATGACGTGTATGGCTATCGGTTGCAATTAAATTTAAATCTTTTTAAAGATTGATAAAATTGGGTTTCGGCAGCAGTCCGAAAATTAATTTATCCCTAATTGCAACCGATATACCGCAATAGCTTGTCTTATCAAATAATGAATGAAGAAAAAGCCAGGGTAAACCAGATTTTGCAGGGAGATATGAAAGCCTTTACGCTGCTCATCAAAGATTATGAGCGGCTCGTAAAACATATGGTTTGTCGTGTCCTGAGCAATCAGGAAGATGTGGAAGAGCTTTGTCAGGATGTGTTCATCAAAGTATATGAAGAACTAAAAAACTTCAAGTTTCAGTCCAAACTTTCCACCTGGATCGCCACTATCGCTTATCGCATGAGCATTAATCATGTTCGAAAGAAAAGGCTGCCTATAGAAGATCCTGCTCAGGCTGAAAAGCAATTTCTGAAGTTTGCCGTCCATACAGAATCGCCAGAAAAACATATCGCAGCAGAAGATCTGGGCAATTACATACGGCAAATGATTGCGCAACTTCCCGTGCATTACAGCGTAGTCATCACTTTATACCATCTGGAAGAAATGAATATTGGAGAGATTTGTGAAGTTACTCAGATGCCCGAAGGCACGGTGAAAAACTATTTGTTCAGAGCAAGAAAACTCATGAAGGAGAAGCTTGAAAAATTTATGGCAAAGGAGGATTATTATGAACGATAAGGAAAGAAAAATACAGGAAGCGGCTGAAAAAGGAATTGAAGATCTGGAAAATGCAGGTGACATTAAAATGTATCAGTTATTGTACAAAGGCATCAAGCAGCAGTCAGCGGATCCAACGCAGGTCTTTAGCGCTGATTTTGCTGCAAAAATTACTAGCCGAATTACCGAAAAAGCAGCTGCAAAAGCCTACCGACAAGAGTATTGGATAAAAACGCTGGGCCTTTTAGGGATCCTTGTTCTTTCCATCATCTCCTTGCTATCTTTTGATCTTTATGATAGATTATCCGCTAACTTCAAAGGGTTACAATGGTATCTACTCTTAGGAATAGTCCTGTTTTTAGCAATAGAATTCCTTGATAAGAAATTCGTCAGAAAAACGATCGTCTAAGTAAGGTCCAAATGCACAACCTGCTGGCATTGTGAACCTACCGTCAATCCACGATGAATTAACAACCTGCAGGTCTAGCACAGTGTCTTTATAAAAGGTGAATTTAATATGATCGCTAATCAAAGTTTTTGCACGACTTTACCGTGGTGAAATGCTCCGGAGGCATTTGAACTTCAAACGTACCGTGACGAATTTTGTAATTTCTTATGATTCCAAATCGATTGTAAATTTCTTTTTATTAACAAATACAGAATAAATATTAAGTATAATGGTTTAAAATATAATTTTTTTTGCTGAAATTTATACAGGTGCTTTAAGTTTCAGCCATGAACAGAGTCTTAAAAATATTCATCTATTTATTTTCGGGACTGCTGGTTTTAATTACAGCCGGCATCGCCTATTTGATGCTTGCCATGCCCAGGGCGCAGTCTGCTCCGGAAATCACTTTAGACCACAGTGAGGAACAAATTTTACGAGGTAAATACCTGGCATGGAATGTAATGCAGTGCGTCGATTGCCATTCAATCAGAGACTTTGGCCAGTACAGTGGACCGCCCCGACCCGGCACCGAATTGGCGGGTGGTGAGCGATTCGACCAGACGATGGGCCTTCCGGGTGTTTATATCTCTCCCAACATCACTCCTGCAGGCATTGGAGACTGGACGGATGGTGAATTATTCCGGCTCATCACCACCGGCGTCAAAAGAGATGGAGAGCCCATATTTCCGCTGATGCCCTATTACAATTATGGCCAAATGGATGAAGAAGACATTAAAGCTGTCATTGCATACCTGCGCACTGTGGAACCCATTCAAACCAATCACCCCAAGTCTGTCTCAGATTTCCCCATGAATTTAATCATAAGAACGTTGCCGAAGCCGGCAGCTTTCAATCCAAAGCCTCCACGTTCCGATAAAATAGCTTATGGAAAATACATGGCCATTGCCACCGGCTGCGGGGAATGTCATACAAATTTTGAGAAAGGAAGGGTTACAGGTGAATTTCTTGCGGGTGGCAGAGTGTTTGGCTTTCCTGATGGTTCAGTAGTTCGCTCCCCTAACATTACCCCCCATGAGACCGGACTAAAAAGTTGGTCCGAAGCGCAATTTGTCAGGAAATTTAAAAGTTTCGCAGACAGTACCTACAAGCCTGCTGTCGTAGCACCGGACGAATTTCAGACCGTTATGCCATGGATGATGTATGCCGGCCTAGAAGATAAAGATTTGGAGGCTATTTATGCATATATAATGACAGTGCCTCCTGTGGACCATCAGGTAGACCGTTTCACAACAGCCAGATAGTATTACCGTTTTTCGCAACATGAGGCCAAAAGAAATGAAGGTTGACCTTGAAAACAAATGCAGTGGCACTCTAAACAGGGGCAGCCTGCAGCAAATAAAATGTACCAACAGCAAGCATTGCGCCCAGTAGCGGTCCTACAACAGGCACCCAACTATACGGCCAGTCGCTCATGCCTTTCCCATGAATGGGCAAAACCCAATGTGCCAGTCGCGGACCTATATCCCTGGCGGGATTGATTGCATAGCCAGTTGTGCCACCTAACGATAAACCAATAACCCATACTAGGAAAGCAACCGGAAGTGCACCCAGTGAGCCCAGCCCCACCGGCGTTTGTGCTTCGTCTTCCATGGCGGCCGGCGTAAAATACAGGATCACCAGTATCAATACATAGGTGCCGACAATTTCACTGAACAGATTGAAAGGGTAGTTCCGGATGGCAGGTATGGTGGCGAAAACACCAAGTTTGACTAATGGATTTTCTGTTTGCTTAAAATGATCATAATAGATGACCCAAACGAATGCAGCTGCAACAAAAGCACCGGCGATTTGCATGCAGGTATAAGGAATGACCAGCAACCAATCAAACTGCCCGGCCATTGCCAGGCTGAGACTCACAGCCGGATTCAGATGCGCACCGCTATAAGGTGCAGCCACAGCCACACCTATGAACACTCCCAGGGCCCAGCCAGTGGTTATGACAATCCAGCCACTGCCGTGCCCCTTGGTACCGGGGAGGATGACGTTGGCTACCACACCGGTACCCATGAGTATCAATAAGCCTGTTCCAATAAATTCAGCCAGGAAGGGATGCATAACTAATATTTATGATGAAAGCCATTTTTTACTTCTTTCCACTGCCTTGTGCCAGGTCTTAAGATTTTCAGCGACTTTTTCTGCATCCATTTTGGGCGTAAAGGTTTCATCCTCTTCCCATAGCTTTTTAAGTGCTGATTCATTTTCCCAATAACCAACAGCCAAGCCAGCAAGATAAGCGACACCGAGTGCTGTTGTCTCGAGCATTTTTGGCCGCTGCACCTTGCAATTAAGCAAATCGGTCTGAAATTGCATTAAAAAATTGTTAACGGCAGCACCGCCATCGACTTTCATCAAAGGAATAGTAGTTGCTGTGTCTTTCTCCATTGCATGCAAGACATCATACACCTGATAGGCAATTGCCTCCAGCGCAGCCCTGGCAAAATGTGCTGGGGTAGTCCCTCTTGTAATGCCAAAAAATGCCCCTCGGGCATCCTGGTCCCAGTGGGGAGCTCCCAGCCCCGTTAATGCAGGCACAAAGTAGACGCCATCATTGTCGTCCAGCGACTTGGCCAACTTTTCACTTGCTGCCGCATCGCTTATCAGTTGCATGCTATCACGCAACCATTGAATGCCCGCGCCGCCAATAAATACGCTGCCTTCCAATGCGTAGCTTACTTTGCCATTCAACTGCCAGGCGATGGTAGTAAGCAGTTTATTTTTTGATTCAATTGGCGTGCTGCCCGTGTTCATCACCATAAAACAGCCTGTTCCATAGGTAGTCTTCGCCATGCCTTTCTCCAAACAAAGCTGTCCGAAGAGTGCTGCCTGCTGATCTCCCGCGATGCCAGCGATCGGAATTTTCGTAGAAAAAATTTTCCCGGAAGTGGTGCAGAATTCTTCACTACAGGATTTTACTTCAGGTAGAATTTGATGAGGAATATCAAACAAGTCCAGCAGTTCATCATCCCAAACATGTTCATATATATTGAACAACATGGTACGGCTGGCATTGGTAATATCAGTAAGGTGCTTTTTGCCATTAGAAAGCTTCCATATCAGCCAGCTATCTACCGTACCAAAACAAACCTCCCCTCTTGTCGCCTTTTCTCGTGCCTGGGGTACATGATCTAGCAGCCACTTTACTTTAGTCGCGGAGAAGTAGGCATCTATTCTTAGACCTGTTTTTGCTTTAATAACCTTTTCTGCACCACCCGATATCAATTCATCACAGAAAGGCGCAGTGCGCCTGTCCTGCCAGACGATGGCGTTATGCAGTGGTTTTCCTGTTTGCCTGTCCCAGAGAATGGTGGTCTCACGCTGGTTGGTGATCCCTATAGCAGCAATTTGTTCTGCAGCAATATTGGCTTTTGTAATTGCTTCCGTTGCTGCCGAAGCCTGAGAGGTCCAGATCTCCATAGGATCATGTTCCACCCAGCCCGGTCTGGGAAAATACTGCGGAAAATCACGTTGTGCGCTGGCAATCACCTGACCTTGTTTATTAAAGAGCATTGCTCTTGAGCTGGTCGTTCCCTGGTCTAAAGCCAGAATATATTGGCTGGAGTCTGTCATGAGGTAGCTTGTTTATTGATCAATCATATATTTACTGGCAAGGGCCCTGAAGGCTTCCACCTGTTTTGCTGCCCAGTTATCACTTTTCTTTAAAAATTCCTGCATAATTTCGGCCACTTTCGGAGCCATTTCTGCGGCAGCTTTAGCATCTAAAAATAGTATTCGCAGCCTTCTGGCCAGCACATCTTCAACTTTCACTGCCATTTCTTCACGCATGGCCCACACCACCTCCGCTGCTGTATAGGGGTAATTTTGATGCAGCAGACTACCAAGCGCTGCATCTTTATCTATTAAGCTCTTGATTTTCCCAGCTTCACTGCCATAGACACCCCAATGTCCATCATGCGTTTTCTGGGTGGCACCCACCATGGGAATATTTTCGCTGTTCTCCTGCTTTAGCTTCAGACCATGTATTTTACTGACTGCTTCTATCGTATCTTCCCCCATCTTGCGATAGGTAGTCCACTTGCCTCCAATGATAGAAATGAGTTTACTACTGCTGACAGCAACTTTATGACTTCTTGAAACCTCTTTCGTTTTAGCGCCTTCTTCGCTGGGAGCAGCCAAGGGACGCAATCCGGCAAATACGGAGCGCACGTCTTGCCGGCCGGGAGCCTTGGCAAGATAATGCTTGCAGGTGTCCAGAATAAAAGTAATTTCGCTTTCCAATGCTTTCGGTTCCAGTTTCGGATTTTTACGAATAGTATCGGTTGTTCCCACCAGTAATTTCCCTTGCCAGGGAATACCAAACAATACCCTGCCATCGCTGGTCTTAGGAATCATAAAAGCTTCTTTGCCGCCCAGGAATGATAAATCCAATACAAGGTGAGCCCCCTGACTCGGCATAATGGATCGCCTGGCATCGGGCGCATCCAGCTTCAAAATCTTATCGGCAAATACACCGGTGGCATTGACTACAGCGCTGGCAGTAACATTATACTCTTGCTTGCCGAGCTGGTCTTTCAGCACAGCGCCAGTCACGTCCCCTTTATCGTTTTTCAGCAATTGCGCTATCTTCATATAATTGAGCATGCAACCGCCCATGGCATCACAGGTTTGCACTATATTGATAGCTAGCCGGGCATCGTCGAATTGTCCGTCGTAGTATAAAACGCCTCCTTTTAGACCGGTTTTGTTAATATTTGGCAGATGCTGCAGCACACGGCGTGAAGACAACCATTGTGACTGCCCTATCCTCAATTTACCAGCCATAATATCGTAGACCTTTAGCCCGATGCCATATTTTAACAGGTCAAAAAAACTATATACGGGTATCACAAATGCCTGACGGGAGGCAATGTGTGGGGCATTTCTCATAATAATGCCGCGTTCTTTCAAAGCTTCAAAAACCAGCCCTATATGCCCCTGCGCAAGATACCGCACTCCCCCATGCAACAGCTTGGTACTACGACTGGACGTACCCTTAGCAAAGTCAGATTTATCTACCAGCAACACACTTAGCCCTCTGCTCAATGCCGATAACGCCACACCGAGCCCGGAAGCACCTCCACCTATGATCAAAACATCCCAGGAATGGGTTATTTTCAGTTTTTCAATATTTCTATTCCTATCCATTTATTTCGAATTCCTAATTTATAGTTAATAATAGATACAAAAAGATATAAAAGCAAATATTAGCAGTAATTATTGCTTATTTATTTTATTTTATCCTTTCTTTAAATACCTTTAATGGCAGGGGAAGACGTCGGCTAATTAAGATAAGTAGAAAGAAGCACATTAACAGTTATATTCATGACAATTGCAGAAAGGCATCAGTTTATCATAGAAAAGCTTCGGAGGGAGGGCTTCGTGGGCGTAGCGGAACTTAGCAAAACGATGGAAGTTACAATGGTCACTGTACGCAAAGATTTGAAGATGCTTGAAGACAAAGGGATGCTCTATCGCTCGCATGGCAGTGCCACTTTAACTTCCCCTTATGTCAATGACAGACCTGTGCAGGAAAAAAAGCTAGAGCAGGTGTCCGAGAAGCAGAAAATCGCCCATGCGGCGGCTAAGCTATTGGAGGCTGAAGAGGCCATCATAATAGGATCGGGCACTACCGTCATGGCCTTCGCCCAGGCCATCCCGTCCGACCTCAAACTCACAGTGCTCACCGGTGCAATGAATGTGACCTTGGCTTTAGCTGCAGATCCGAATATTGAAGTGGTTCAGCTGGGAGGCGTGGTAAGGCGAAGCAGCTCGTCTGTAGTGGGACATTTTGCAGAAGAAATGCTGGTGCAATTTGCCTGTAGCAAGCTATTTCTAAGTGTCGATGGTATAAGTCCGGAATTTGGGCTCACCACCTCCAATATGATGGAGGCGCACCTGAATGCCAAAATGATAAGGTCCGTACAAAAAACGATCGTGCTGGCCGACAGTACCAAATTCGGAAAAAAAGGCTTTGGCAAAATTTGTAATATTGAAGATGTAGATATGCTCATTACGGACACAGGCCTTTCCGAATCTTATAAAAAAGGTCTGGAAGATCGTGGCCTTGAAGTACTCATTGTTCAATAAAGCCCAATGAGAGTTTTATTTATAAGCCACTATACTGCTTTATACGGTGCCAATAAATCCTTGCTGGGTTTATTGGACGGGCTTGGCGACAGCATACAGCCCATGGTATTGCTCCCGGAAGAAGGACCGCTTTCCGAAGCACTCGAGAAGAGGAAAATACCAGTACACATTACTGATTTTTATTGCTGGTTCTATCGCAACTGGCGAAGTCAGATACGCATCCCGCTTCGCATGCTGAAGAATCTTCAAGCTGCTAAAGCATTAGCGCCCATCATCAACAATTTTAAACCTGACCTCATTTATGCTAACAGCTCGGTGATTGCATTAGGCTATTTATTGAGCAAACGCTATAGAATTCCCCACATCATACATGTGCGTGAATTCATCAAACAGCATTATTATGTTCAATACGACCTGGGCACCACAGGCATGAACTATGTTTACAATAATACCGATGCTGTCATCGCTGTTTCTACGGCCATTGCTACCGGCCTGCTTTCCGCTGTTGATGCCAAACGCAAACATGTCATTTACAATGGCATTATTGAAGACAATAATTTCACTAGTAAAGCGAGGGAGTTGAAACCTGGAAGCATTACCTTCGGTATTATAGGACTCCTCAGCGAAGGCAAAAAATTTGAAGAAATGATCGCTGCCTTTAAAATATATCACCATAAACATCCTGAGTCGCGGTTATTGGTCGTAGGAGATAGTGAGCTGGAATATTATAAAGCAGCATTGCGCCAACAAGCAGGTTCGCTGGTGAAAACAGGAACTATTCAATTTACTGGTTATGTGCATGATATGCAAACCATCTATGAGCAACTTGATGTGCATGTGATATGCTCGGCAGCAGAGGCTTTGGGCAGAGTTACCATAGAAGCAATGAAGTATGGTGTGCCGAGTATAGGCTATCGTGGAGGTGGCACTCCTGAGATCATAGAAGATTACCAAAACGGATTACTGTATGATGGAGGCCCTGAGGAACTTGCCGTCAAAATGGAGGAAATTACCACAGCAGCTTACTACCAACAATTTAGTCGTAACGGCTTGACTACAGCCACGACAAAGTTTACACGCGAAAGCTATTGCCGGAAGGTTTTTGCCGTCATGCAGGACATTACAAAGAGAAGTTAGCGCTCAGGACTTTACGAGCCATTGCAAAACAGCCCTTTTGAACCAGTAGCCTTTCCAGTTAATAAAGCCATATTTATACTGGATCCTATAAGTTTCCAAAGCACTCTGTTTAGAGTAAGAAATGCCCCCTACGAAAAAATTGGCCAGAATTTCTTCGAGGAAATGAAAGCTCACTAATTTCTCCCGACTGAGTTTTATAAAATAATCGTAATCAGCTACACATTGATAGCTTTCATCATAACCGCCAAACTGCTCATACACCTCCCTATTGATAAAGCTGCCCGGGTGGGAGATCATAGACTGAGGCAACTGGTTGACGGTACCACCTTGCACTTCAATGCACTGGTTGCCTTTCCAAAACCGTGTTAAGCTGTGGTACACATGCAGCCCTGGTAAATAGGCCTTTGCTATCACTG
The DNA here is from genome assembly GCA_041751515.1 of Cyclobacteriaceae bacterium. GTDB lineage: Bacteria > Bacteroidota > Bacteroidia > Cytophagales > Cyclobacteriaceae > JBGSXH01. Next base: position 15,475 of record JBGSXH010000075.1, read on the forward strand.
CGCAACTTTGTGGCTCATAAGTATCTCCACCATTCAAGATACCTACTATATTCCCTTTTGCCAGTTTAATACCCTTGTTCATCGCATTATAAATACCTTCATCGGCTTCGCTGCGCCAGTAATCAATGAGTGCCTCATTTTGTTTGATGATTGCCAGGGTCTCATCGGTTGAAGCGCCATCAATGATGATATGCTCAATATTCCGGTAGGTTTGGGCTTTAATGCATTGGATTGTCCGGCTTAGCTCAGGATTATTTTTAACTACGGTAATAATAGAAATGAGCGGCGTCCCGGCCTCACCCCTTTTATATTTTCCCTGAAGCCTGAGTCCTCCTTCCATAGCGAGTAAAAATACATCCTAAGATGCGTGCAAAATCACAACCAGTAAACTGCGGAACAGGTTTCTATACCGATCCTTTTTCTGCAGAGCAAGCAAAGTTTCATATAGTCTCATGAATATGCTCATAGCGACCCCTCTGCATCAATGCTTGATAATTATACATCTTCCATACCATTCAAGCAAAAAAACTCGTTACTTCGCAGTCTCATTGGTGGAATAAGGAATAAAAATGGATAAAGAAGCAGCTATAACCCCCGGGCAGATTAAGGCCTGCATTGCCACATTGGCGCAATTGGCTGAAGACAGTGAACAGCTCGTTCACCTTCCGGAAGAAGACCGGGTAGCTTTATTGAAAGCTGCAGGACAGCTTTCCAGACCGGACCGGGATGAATTTCGGAAAAGACAGAAACTTAGCAAAAAAGGCCGTCGTCAGCGCATCGTCAAGCAGGACAAACGAGCTCGCGCAGCAACAGGCATTCGAAGTGCCAGAACTTCCGCCGTTTTTGTTGCTCCAGCACAACTGTCCTTAAATATGCCAAAAGAAAGTGAGGGAGAAAAGACTCTCAGTTCTCCAAGAAATTGCTATGTCTGTAAAGAATCGTATAGCACGCTCCACTTCTTTTATGATACCATGTGTAAAAGCTGCGGTGACTTTAACTATCAGAAGCGCTTTCAAACTGCAGATCTTAGCGGGCAGGTAGCATTAATCACCGGTTCCCGCTTAAAAATCGGCTACCATGCTTCTTTGATGATGCTGCGTGCGGGTGCTACTGTCATTGCTACCACACGTTTTCCAGTTGATTCTGCCATAAGGTTCTCGAAAGAAAAAGACTTTGGAGCCTGGGGCGATCGCCTTCAGATACACGGTCTGGACCTGCGTCATACGCCAAGTGTGGAAATTTTTACTAGCTATATCACACAGCATTACGACCGGCTCGATATCCTTATGAACAATGCTGCGCAAACGGTGCGACGTCCACCTGGCTTTTATGCGCATATGATGGAGAATGAAGCGAAGGAGTTTCATTCTTTGCCTCAAGACGTTCAATCCCTGTTGCATAATCACCATGATTGCACCACACAGCTAAATGCTTTTGCTGGCAAAAATTTGTCAGAGGAAACTGCGCTGCCGGTTGCCTGGCATGGACAAGGGCCGGGCATTGGGCTTCGTGCATCGGCTAAGCTTTCTCAAATTCCTTATAGCTATGATAATTCGCTCGAAGCTGCGGAGGTATTCCCTGAGGGCAAGCTGGATGCTGATCTTCAGCAGGTTGACCTGCGCACCACCAATAGCTGGAGGCTCAAAATGGGAGAAATTCAAACGCCAGAAATGCTGGAAGTGCAGCTGGTGAATGCTATTGCACCTTTTGTACTTTGCAACCGGTTGACACCACTCATGCAACGCGACAATACCGGCAAGAAGCATATTGTCAATGTCACGGCAATGGAGGGGAAATTTCACCGATTTAAAAAGGAAGCAAGGCATCCGCATACCAATATGGCCAAAGCTGCACTCAACATGATGACGCATACCTCGGCAGCGGAGTTAGCCAAAGACGGTATCTTCATGAATGCCGTAGATACAGGATGGGTAACGGATGAAGATCCTGCACAGCTTTCTAAATTCAAGGAAGAAGTGCACGACTTTCAGCCACCTTTGGATATTGTAGATGGTGCGGCACGTATCTGCGATCCGTTTTTTGACGGGATCAATACCGGCAAGCACTGGTGTGGCAAATTCCTGAAAGATTACTTCCCTATTGACTGGTAAATCAGGTCAGGAGAGTATCGTCACTGCCGATGGAAACGAAAATGCTACTCTACTTATAGCCACTTCGAATCCGGCAGTGCCAAGATGAGCTGATGGCCAAAAAGTCCTGCCGGAGTATAGTACCCTGCATGTTCATGGGTTTTCATCAATTGTTGCGCAATATGGAGTGACATGGCAGCTGTTAAGGCATATCCTCCGGCACATTCCAATCTTGCTTCTATCTTATCGCCTTGCCTATTGTATACAGCACCCCATACAAGGGACTTAGCTGTTTCGTTTTCTTCGGCCGTAGGACCACTAATATTTTTATCAACATACGCTTGAATTTTCTTTTTTACGAAACCTATGCGCAATAGTGGGTTGAAAAGAAATTGCAGCTTCATCATCCTGTAGCTATTTTTGGGAACAGCTGTATACACGCAAATATTTGGGATGCCTGTGGTATGGTGCGCAGTAGACACATCACCCCAGGGAATCGTCATCGCAAAGCGCGGTTTTATCCCAAAATCGATGGTTTTACCCTGCTTGCCTATAGGCTCTTGAATAATGCTCCCCTCAACTCTTATAGCACCAGGATTCCCCAGGTTTTCAACCATCGTGCTCATGGTACCATGCGAGACACCTCCTCCAAGGCTTGCAAAAGCCAGTTCCAAATGGCTGGCATCAGGCAACTTCTCTTTCAATATGGCCGCCACACAATCTGTAGGCACCACATCGAACCCTACACCCGGCATTAGCACTATTTGCTTTGCTTTCGCCTGAGCATTGTAAGTTTTTATCATTTCAAAAACAGCCAGCTCTCCCGTAATATCCAGGTAATGAACACCTGCCTCCAGACACGCTTCTACCATTGGCTTTGCCGTTTTACTAAAAGGTCCGGCACAATGCAACACCAATGATACATCTTTCAGCTTTTCTACAACACTATCATGAACCTCCAGGCCAAATACCCGGTACTCCAGTGTATAGTCCTGCGCCATTCGCTTTATTTTCTCCGGAGATCTTCCTGCAATAATGGGCTTTAGACCTAGTGCTATCGCACTTTTGACAATCAGCTTTCCGGTATAGCCATTGGCACCGTATATTAGTAAAGACATGATGATTTTTTAATTTTCTCGCTTAATGCACTGTAATGATACTGAAAATGAACACTTATGCAGCAGTAACTCATAGTTTATTACGACGATAAATTTGTTACGATGGTTCCCGCCTATCCCTCCGTCGTTATCAGGCTTTAAATATCATAATTAAGTATTGCATAGTTGAAAACTATATACTTTATTGATGGAAGTATTAATATATTATCATCGATATAATTACTTTAGGAAAGATGTAATAAAGCACCTTTTCTAAAGCGAAAACAAGCTTACTTGCAACATGGGGAAAGACAATTATTCCTATAATATTTTAGTTATTGAAGATAATCCCAGTGATTATTTTCTTATACAGGAATATCTCGAAGAGCAAATGGACTTGCCTTTGTTAGAGCATGTTCAAACTTATAGAGCTGCCGTTAAAGCTTTATCTGCCCACGGAGGACTATACGATGCAATTTTGCTGGATCTCTCGCTTCCTGATGCCAATGGCGAGGAGCTTATTCAAAACATCCTTGAATTCACCGGAAAAATTCCTGTCATCGTTTTAACAGGCCATACCGACCTGCGCTATGCTGTCAGCTCTTTGGCGCGTGGGCTGGCGGACTATATTCTGAAAGAAGACTTAAATTCAACAATGCTTTACAAAAGCATCATTTACAATATTGAGCGATACAAATACATTGAAACCATTCAGGATTCAAAAAAGCGCTATAGCGATCTGTTCCACGTTTGCCCGATCCCTATGTGGGTGCTTGATCTGGCAACTTTAAGCTTTCTCGATGTCAATGAGGCGGCTATTCGAAATTACGGCTTTTCAAAAGAGGAGTTTATGAACATGTCTATTCTTGACCTGCATCCGGAAGACAGCATTGGTGATATTGAACGAATATTAAAATTGTCTGCTGGAAATGAGAATTTCTATTTTCAGGGCTTGTTCAAGCAGCGCAAAAGAAATATGGAGGAGATTTTTGTAGACATCAGGAGCAATATGTTGTCATCAAACGATAAATCTGCCATCATACTTTCCAACGACGTTACTGACAGGATTCAGCATACGATTACCATTGAGCAGCAAAATGAGAAGCTTAAGGAAATTGCATGGCTGCAGTCACATGTGGTACGAGCGCCGTTGGCCCGAATGATGGGCCTCATCAACCTGATCTTAGATGCAGACCTAAGTAAAGAAGAGCAAAAACAGTATTTACTTTACACTTTAAATGCTGCCAACGAACTCGATGACATTGTCAAAGATGTCGTAAATAAATCGCAGGAAATAAAACTAAACCGACCCACGCAATGAGCCTCAACGTACTTTTGGTTGATGATGACGAAATTTTTATTTTGCTATCAAAAAAAATAATGGCCAGGTCGGATTTCCACCAAAGTCCATTAAGTTTTGAAAATGGCCAAGTGGCATTGCAATATTTTGAGGAGCATTATAGCTCCGAGGATAGCCATGCCATTTTTCTGGATATCAATATGCCTGTCCTGAACGGTTGGGAGTTCTTAAATGAGATCAAACGTTTTGCAAATCCAAAAAACACTTTTGTGATAATGGTATCCTCTTCTACAGACCAATCCGATATCGACAAAGCCTCAAGCAATGCATTTGTCATTCAGTTTTTGTCTAAACCATTAATGCCAGATCAGTTTATGTTGCTGAAAAAATTACCTCAATTCAGCCAATTTTATCCAGCAATATAGGCGCTTTTTATCCAAGCGCATAGGTTAATCCTCAAAGCTCTTTGTTGATTTGTTCTAATAAACTATCCGAAATCCACTGGCAGAACAGTTCGTATAAAAGCGCCAATGAAGCAAAAAGCTTTTTCGAGAATACAGCCTTATCCTTTGTTGCTATCGAAATTGTGGTAACTATAATAACGAATAAGCACTCTCTCCTTTCCACAATATTGAAGCTGCCAGCGCTTTTACTTGTCGATCATTTACTTGTAAGCTTTACAACAACGAAAAAGACAAAACCTTTTCACCTTCAATCTGTTTAATTTTAAAACCGATAAATTAAACATAAATAGATGTAGTATGAAAAGAGTTCTCACTTACCTCATTATTCCCCTCATGGCAGGCTTCCTGGCTTGTTCAGATGACGACGACACCATGATTACCCCGGTTCCGGATGAAGATGTCGATGAAACACCGGCTTCCATCGTAGAAATTGCACAGGACACAGAAAACTTAAGTACCTTAGTTCAGGCTTTGCAAACAGCAGATCTTGTGGATGCCCTTTCCGGTCCTGGGCCATTTACTGTGCTAGCGCCAGTGAACAGCGCTTTCCAGGCATTATTAGACTCAAACGAAGCATGGAACAATCTGGAAGATATTGATGAAGACTTGTTAAGACAGGTTTTGCTCTATCACGTAGCAGAAGGCACTGTGAATAGTGCTGACCTCAGCGAAGGGGATGAGCTCACCATGCTCAGCGGTGCTATTGTGACGGTAACTTCCGTTTCCCAAACCATCACTTTTAACAATAGTGCCAATGTTTTGGAAGGCGACATTGCTGCATCCAATGGCGTAATTCACATTATTGATGCTGTTTTAGTGCCTGAAATGGGCGATGCCAGTACATTAACCCTGACAGATCACCCTGAACTTGGCACTGTATTTACGGATGGACAGGGCAATACCTTATACTACTTCTCCAATGATGTAGGTGGCGAAAATAATTGCAGTGGAGGTTGTGCAGATAACTGGCCGATCTACTATGCTGAAGATATAGACATAGACAACCCTAGTTTTGACGTTGATCTCATTGGCGAGATTGAAGTGGATGGTAATATGCAGACAACCTATAATGGATGGCCGCTATACTACTTTGCCAATGATGCCGCTCCGGGAGATGCTAATGGCGATGGTGCCAATAGCGTATGGTACGCCGCTATGCCTGACTACTCCATTATGGTAGCCAATGAGCAACTTGTGGGTGCGGATGGCGAAAATTATATCATAGAAGAAGGTGATTACATAATTGGTGAAGGCAGAACCCAATATTTTGTCGATTTCAACACAGGCAGAACGCTATACGCTTTTGCCAATGATGAAGCTAATCAAAGCAATTATGGTGGCAATCCGGAAAACTGGCCATTGTATACCACCGAAGCAATGACTTTACCATCAACTATCAGCACGGACGACTTCAACGCGATAGATAATGATCAGGTAACTTTTAGGGCTAACCCAATTTACTTCTTCGGACAAGACATGGACCGCGGAGATACACGTGGGGTAAGTGTACCGCAACCAGGCATCTGGCAAATTATTAATAGCAATACTGAATCGCTCAATGGTGTGGATGACGCGGCTACAGTCACCATTACCTTGGGCAATGCCGGAGCTTCGGCATATACGATTGCCAACATAGAAGGCGCTGATATGGCAGATGTTGTTTCTGGCGATCCCGATGAAAATCCGACCTTAAATTTAACAGAAGGTGTTCGCTATATTTTTATAGTGAATAATATGGGACCGCATCCGCTGGACTTCAGGAATGCTGAAAATGAGATACTACTTTCTTTTAATGATGCTGAAGGAAGTTTTGAAGGCGATAGCGCGGTAGATTTCCAAAAAGATAGTGACAATTCCCTCAGTTTCACACTGACATCGGAACTTGCCGCTGTCATCAGTGAATATGCCTGCACAGTACATGCTGGCAGTATGCGAGGAACAATTGCCGTTAATTAATATACTCCCAGTTCAATTTGATTTAAAGGTAAGGCCCGACAGCCTTGCCTTTTTTTTATGGGAGAAAGCGAAAAATACCATACTGGTCTCTTGTCTGTATTTTTTGTATTTTTACTTCAATTGATCAAAATTTTAAAGTACCGACTATCAAATAACTTACCCTTCATCCAATGCAACTGAGTGCTGCAGACGCCTTTCACACCAGGACTTTTTAAGGTGCGTAGCGTTTTAATAATCTATTATTTGTAATTGCAGGTACTTTTCTCCAACTTCTTTACTCATATTCAAATCAGTAAAACCTATGAATACAATAAAAGGACCTGCCATATTTTTAGCCCAGTTTATGGACGACAAGGCGCCATTTAACAATTTGAACGATATTGCCGACTGGGTAGCTCAATTGGGTTATAAAGGAGTGCAGCTTCCCACCTGGGACTCCCGCTGTATAGACCTGGCAAAAGCCGCAGACTCCAAGACCTATTGCGATGAAATTAAAGGCAGTTTGAAAGAAAAGGGCCTTATTGTTACTGAGCTTTCCACCCACTTACAGGGTCAGCTCGTAGCAGTGAACCCTGCCTATGATACAGGATTCGACGGTTTCGCACCTGAAAAAGTCAAAAATGACCCTGCTGCACGGACCGAATGGGCCAATCAGCAGATGATGCTGGCAGCCAAAGCCTCAGCCAATTTTGGCCTGACTGGTCATGCTACTTTTTCAGGGGCTTTACTATGGCATACCATGTATCCATGGCCTCAGAGACCCGCTGGGCTGGTCGGTATGGGTTTTGAGGAGTTAGCCAAAAGATGGCTGCCCATTCTCAATGCCTTCGATGAAGCTGGCGTGGACGTTTGTTATGAACTGCATCCGGGGGAAGACCTGCATGATGGCATTACCTTTGAAATGTTCCTGGAGAAAGTGGACAATCATCCTCGAGCAAACATTCTGTACGACCCATCTCATTTTGTACTGCAATGCCTTGACTATAAGCAATTCATCGATTTTTACCATGAGCGCATTAAGATGTTCCACGTCAAAGATGCCGAGTTCAATCCTTCCGGAAAACAGGGCGTCTATGGCGGCTACCAAAGCTGGATCGATCGCGCGGGCAGGTTCAGAAGTCTTGGTGATGGTCAGGTAGACTTCAAAGCAATCTTCAGTAAACTGACACAATATGGTTTCGATGGCTGGGCAGTACTGGAGTGGGAATGCTGCATCAAAGACCCGGTGCAGGGTGCTACCGAAGGCGCTCCTTTTATTCAGCAGCATATCATTGAGGCCACCCAAAAAGCATTTGATGACTTTGCCGGAGGTGGCGTAGATGAAGCGACGAACAGGAAAATATTGGGGCTATAAAAAGCTCAGTCATCAAAAGAACATTAAAAACAGGCTGTTGTCATTCAAAACAAATTGGACGATAAACAAAAGCCCTCATCAACACTTTATCATTTCATGGAATACAGACAATTAGGCGCATCAGGGATACAGGTACCGGTTTTAAGTTTTGGCACTGCAACATTCGGGGGAGGTAACGAATTTTTTAAGGCCTGGGGGAGCACTCAGGTAGAAGAAGCAAGGCGAATGGTCGACTTATGCCTCGATGCCGGGGTAAATATGTTCGATACAGCCGACATGTATTCCGATGGGATGGCAGAAGAAATCCTGGGAAAAGCCCTGGAGGGCTATCGCGATAAAGTATTGATTTCTACTAAAGGCACTTTCCCTTTTGGCGAAGCCCCAAATAACCAGGGCTCATCCCGGCATCATCTCACAAAACAGGTAGAAGGAAGCCTTAAAAGGTTAAAAACCGATTATATTGACATTTACCACATGCACGGTTTTGACGGCAACACCCCTGTAGAAGAGACCCTGCGCACATTAGATGACCTGGTGCAAAGCGGAAAAATACGCTACCTTGCTGCCAGCAATTTCTCCGGCTGGCACCTGATGAAATCATTAGCCATTTCTGAGAAATACGGATGGAACCGCTATGTGGGGCATCAGGTGT
>JBGSXH010000076.1:0-4739 GCA_041751515.1 Cyclobacteriaceae bacterium
ATGTCATGCAATCCAGCGATGGGTGGCGTGGCAAAAGGGCAAATCGTCAGGGAAATTGATGCATTAGGAGGATATTCCGGTATCATCTCTGACAAGAGTATGATACAATTTCGCATGCTGAATAAATCAAAAGGTCCGGCAATGTGGAGTCCGAGATCACAAAATGACAGAATGCGATTTGCCGAGGAATGGAGACTAGCACTGGAAAAAACACCTAACGTAGATTTCTGGCAGGAAATGGTAAGCGAACTTATTATTGCAGATGGCAGAGTAACAGGTGTGAAAACAAGCATGGGACTCGAGATCAAAGGAAAAGCTGTTGTGCTTACAAACGGCACATTTCTCAATGGCATCATTCACATTGGTGAGAAAAAATTCGGTGGCGGTAGAACAGGAGAGAAGGCAGCAACCGGAATAACAGAACAGCTGGTCTCTTTAGGATTTGAAGCAGGTAGAATGAAAACTGGTACTCCACCAAGAGTTGATGGCAGATCGCTGGACTACTCTAAAATGGAAGAACAGTTGGGTGATGAATTTCCAGGAAAATTTTCTTATACAGATACGCCCACCTTGAATCGCCAAAGAAGTTGCTTCATCACCTATACCAATGAAGAAGTTCATGAAACATTAAAGGAAGGGTTTGACCGATCTCCCATGTTCAATGGGCGTATTAAAGGCCTAGGGCCTCGTTACTGTCCCTCAATTGAAGATAAAATTAACAGGTTTGCAGAAAGAAACAGACACCAGATTTTTGTAGAACCGGAAGGTTGGAACACTGTGGAAATCTATGTAAACGGATTTTCCACCTCTCTTCCGGAGGATGTACAATATAAGGCGTTAAAAAAAATAGAAGGTTTTGAAAATGTAAAAATGTTCAGACCAGGATATGCGATCGAGTACGACTACTTCCCACCAACGCAATTAGATCAAACCTTAGAAACACAGCAAATAGAAAATCTTTATTTTGCTGGTCAAATCAACGGAACTACAGGATATGAAGAAGCCGCATGCCAGGGATTAATGGCGGGCATCAATGCGCATCTTAAAATTGCCGAAAAGTCTCCATTCGTATTGAATAGATCTGATGCATACATTGGTGTTCTCATTGATGACCTTATTAATAAAGGTACAGATGAGCCCTATCGCATGTTTACCTCGCGCGCAGAGTTTAGAATTTTACTCCGTCAGGACAATGCTGACTTACGTCTGACCCCATTAGCACACGATCTTGGAATCGTGTCTGAAGAAAGACTTGAAAAAGTGAATATTAAGAAAAAGCAAATCCGGCAATTAGAGAATGACCTTAAGCAGAAGAAAGTAAATCCAGAGGACATAAACTCTAAATTGATCGCATATGGTACCGCGCCAGTTAAAGAAAAAATTGATATCCATAAATTACTGAAAAGACCTCAAATCAGCATGAATGAGATAAAAGCGTTTAATGATGAGGTGAAAGACTATCTGAATAAATATCCTACTGAAGTAGTAGAGCAAGTTGAAATCCTGGCCAAATATGACAATTATATTGAAAAGGAAGAGAAGCTGGCTGAAAAAATGATCAACCTGGAGACCTATAGAATTAATGAAGCATTCGACTTTAGTGCAATCAAGGCTTTATCAGCCGAAGCACGTGAGAAATTATTAAAAGTAAAACCTACAACAATAGGACAGGCTTCCAGAATAAGCGGTGTATCTCCTGCTGATATATCTATTCTTATGGTCTATTTAGAAAAATAGTATGTTAGAATATATCACTGCGTGTCCCGTCTGTGACGCTTCAGAACTCGAGGAATTATTAACAACTAAAGATTTTACCGTTAGCCAAGCTTTCTTCAAGATTGACCGCTGCAAAAATTGCAGTTTTAAATTTACCAATCCTCGTCCGCTAAGCAACGAACTAGCATCGTACTATGATTCTCCTAATTATATCTCGCACACCAATAATCCGAACAATTTTATCAACAAACTTTACAGGCTTGCAAGGTATTTTACGCTAAGGCAAAAGACTGCATTCATACAAAAAGTAAATGACGGTAAAGTAGGGCGGTTGCTAGATATCGGCTGTGGCACAGGTGAATTTCTTCAAAAAGCCGTGGCCGCAGGCTGGCGAGGCTATGGCATAGAGCCTGAGAAAAAAGCGCGGGAACAAATAATTAATACAGGCAAGGATTCTATACATGCATCGTTAGTAGATCTGAAAGCTTCTTCATTCGATGTTATTACCCTTTGGCACGTTATGGAACATTTACCAGATCTGAAAAAGGACCTTGCTAAAATTTATGAAAAGCTAAAACCTGGAGGAAAACTGATCATAGCTGTCCCTAATGCAAATGCAGCCGAAGCTAAATATTATCAGGAATTTTGGGCAGCTTACGACGTGCCTCGCCATCTTTACCACTTCGACATAGACAGTATGAGCAGATTACTGCAGTCCTCCGGTTTCACGATTTCAGATATAAATGGCATGCCGCTAGATGCCATCTATGTGGCGATCTTGAGCGAAAAATATAAGTACAGAACAAATATGCTTCGGGGCATATTCAAAGGTATCCAGACAAATATTTTAGGAATGAAGTCGAAAGACAAATACTCTAGTTTAATCTTCACAGCCACTAAATGAGGACATCATTCATTTTTATAACATTGTTGAGCGCATTTGTTTGCCTGATCATACTGACTAAGTGCGCACAGGTACGACCGGTTACTGGAGGACCCAAGGACACTATCCCACCCAATTTGGTCAATACTAATCCCAAGTCTGAAACTATTAACTTCGATGGAAAAAAGATAATACTCGAGTTTGACGAAATTGTAAAAGTAGATGCTCTTGCAAAAAATCTAATTGTGACACCTGCAGTGGAACAGGAAGACTATAAAATGAAAACTGTTAACAATGTCATCACATTAGACTTTAAAGAAGGATTTGAAGAGAATACAACTTATACATTCAATTTTGGAGAGGCCATAAAAGACGTAACAGAGTCCAATTTAGCCGAAAATGTTTATCTGGCTTTTAGCACCGGAGATTTTATAGATTCCCTATCCATTAGTGGAAATATCAATAATTTAATGACCCAACAACCGGGTGAAGGATATATAGTCTCCCTTTACAGAGCTTTCGATACAGTAGATATTTTTCAGGGGAAACCACGGTACCTCACCAAAACCAGAGAAGATGGCACATTTAGAATTAACAATATTGCTGACGGTGCCTACAGACTATATGCCTTGAAAGAAGAGAATGGTAATTTTAACTATGACAATGAGGAGGAGTCTTATGCATTTTTACCAGATACAATAACGATCAGCGAAAATAGGGACGGTTTTCAGTTATATAGTCAGAAAGTTAATGCACTTCCTTTGCGGGTTCAAAGCAGCAGAACATCCGGTGTTTACTATGAACTTGCTCTCAATAAACCAATAGATAGATATGAACTCAAAACGGCTGATCCTGATTTGGAAGGCGTACCAATTTCAAGTCTGAATGATGAAAGAAAACTCATCCGAATATATAATACGTTCGGCCTTAGTGATAGTCTGGAAGCGCAAGTGGTAATCACTGACAGTATTGGGCAAAGGATAGAAAAGGAATTTTATATCAAATTTGCAGAAACCAGAAGAAAACAGGAGGAATTTAAGCAAACTGTACTTCCAGACAAAAGCTTCAAAGTCGATAGAAATTTACCTGTCGAATTAAAATTTAATAAACCAATCGCAGGGGTAACGTTAGATAGCATTATTTTTATGTACGATAGTGCAAATATAATTTCATTAACGAACCAGGAAGATATAACATGGAATGCAGATCGTACAAGAGCTAACTTTAACTTTGAAGTTTCTTCACAAAAAGCTACTGCATTACTGGAAGAAAAAGTGCTTTACAGGGAGCAGCAAAAAATCATCCAGGATAGTCTGGCTCAAATACCTCAGGATACTACCGTGGTGCAGGCTCCCGACTCAGATGATCAGGATGCCAAGCCAGCTGCAAAGAAACCTAGACCAGCGCCGTTACCGAAAGAACCTGAGGTAAGGCTTTACCTCGGCAAAGCTGCATTTGTAAGCATTGAGAATGACTCTTCCAAGCGCGTTGATGCCACATACAAATTTATTAAAGACGAAGATTTCGCAACCTTAAAAGGTGTGGTATTCAATAATGATCAATCATTCTTCCTCCAGCTCGTGGATACAAAGTTTAATGTCATTAGTGAATTATACAATGTTGAGGAATTTACCTTCGATAACATAAAGCCCGGCGAATACTTTCTTAGGATACTAATTGATGCAAATGATGATGGCGTATGGGATAAAGGAAGTTTAAGGCAACTTCGGCTACCAGAACCAGTGATCATGTATGAGGAAGAAATTATACTTCGGGCTAACTGGGAGAAGCAAGACGTAGAAATATATCTTTAGTATAGACACTTTATAACTGTGTACAAGCTGTGAATAGCGGTGGATTGCCTGTGTACATCTTCCTCCTTTATGCACAGCTTTTATAATTTTGAAATATACAGTCCCTTGCAGTTGATAACTTCCGAGTTATAAACATACCAAACCGAAGCTATGAACATTATCAATATTCACAATCAGTTATCAACATATTAAGTAATTGTCCACAATAAGATTATAAAATACTGATTTATAGTCAATTATGCATCAATCTTTGTGTTGATAAATACGTTAATTATATTTAAGTAATTAACAATCAGCATTTCCAATACCTTTTTTGATAATTTTTC
>JBGSXH010000077.1:0-6141 GCA_041751515.1 Cyclobacteriaceae bacterium
TTTCTTATTCGAGTCAATGTCGGCCAGGGGGATCGGGAATATTTGCCGACCGGCATTCGACAGCGTGACGGGTGGCCCGTTTTTCCGGCTTACCTGCACCAGTTTCGTCAATGCCTGATTGGTACGAACGAGGTCAAAGAAGCGGTATCCTTCACCGGAAAGCTCCAGTCGTCGCTCTTGCCAGATGGCCTCCAGCAACTGCTGTCCGCTGCTATTGATCTCTGGCATATTTACTCTGGCCCTGACTTTGTTCAGCTCGGTTCTCGCACGACCTTCGTTGCCGGACTGCTGCAGTGCTTCTGCGGCCATGAGCAATACGTCGGCAAAGCGGATGACGCGGTAGTTCAGTGGACTGGTAAGGTCATCATCCGGCAGGCCTCTTTCATCGAGTCTTTTGATGTATTTGTTATTGTAATAGCCGGTATGTCCACCGCCACCAACTGCATAGCTGATCTCGTCCGGATTGAGCTGCTCAGCAATGAACGCTTCTATATCAAGTAATGTGGCAGCACGTCGCGGATCGTTCGCATCAAAAGCATCATAGAGATCCTGTGTCGGCAAGTTATAACTGTTGCCATCACCGTATAATGGACCGTTATAAAGCCGAATGCCATGAAAACCTACGGCAGCATTGCCTTCCAGACATACAAAGCAATCGTAGCTGCCACCTTCCAGACCAGAGTACTGGATAGTAAAAACATCTTCATTCACATTTTGATTGGCGACAAAGAACAAAGTACTATAGTCATCAAACAGACCATAACCAGCCTGATTTTCATCGATCAAACTGCTTAATACCGTAGCTGCTTCATTGTGTTTCTGTTGATACAATAAGGCTTTGCCCAGTAATGCCATAGCTGCTCCTTTGGTAATTCGTCCAGATACAGGGTTAGTCCATGGCAGTAGGTCGATGGCATAGTTGAGGTCGCTTTCAATCTGTGCGTAGACTTCTGCCTGTGGTGTTCGGCCGATACTGGCCACCTCACTGAGCGCTAGTCTTCTGTCTACTACCAAAGGCATGTCTCCAAAATAGGAGATGAGCACAAAGTGGTAATAAGCTCTTAAAAAAGATGCCTGGGCCAGGATTTGCTCTTTGCCTTCGAAATCCAGATTGTCCTGATGTTCGAAGATATAGTTGGCACGGGCAATGCCTGCATAATTGAATCGCATGATATCCCTTAGTTCAGCATTAACACCGCCGTGGGTCATATTGTCAATTTCATGCAATCCCTGGGTATCATTGACGCTTTCACCTCCGGCTATGGAGTTGTCTGAGGCAATTTCTCCGATCCAGATATGCAGATAGGAGGTTTGCATCAGGTCGTAAGCACCTACCAGTGCACGCTCGTAATCTTCGGAAGTGGTAAAGAAATTTTCTGCATCCTGCGTGAATTCCGGCTCAATGTCCAATAGCTGATCACAGGAGAAAAGCATGGTGAGCGCCATTATACCGGTTATATATATCTTTTTCATAAATTAGAATCTAATGGTTAAACCTCCCATAATGGACTTTGCCTGTGGGTACATGCCAAAATCAACACCTGCAAATAATGGGTTGCCTGAACCTACATCGGGATCATATCCCTGATATTTGGTCAGTGTAAACAGGTTATTGGCTGCCACATAAAAGCGCACTGCAGACATGCCCGCATTTTGTGTAAGCCTTTCCGGCAGTGTATACCCGAGCTGAACATTTCTGAGTCGGACGAAAGAACCGTCCTCAACGTAAAAGTCTGAGAATACTGTGTTTCTGGTAGCACCGGTAGTCAGGCGAGGGAATTCATCGGTGGTACCCGGACCGGTCCATCGGTTGATATTATAGCCTAACTGGTTGGCAAAAGGCTGCTGTCTTTCGTAATTTCTGATAATGTCTTGTCCTAAAGCCGCGTAGATATTGGCAGAAAGATCAATGCCTTTAAAGTCAAAGCCCAGGTTTAGGCCCATGATCATATCAGGAATAGGGGAGCCGATCATGGTGCGGTCGGCATCGTCACCGAAGCTGATCTGTCCGTCACCATTCTGGTCTACGAAACGCAGGTCTCCTGGCTGCGCGCCCGGCTGTGCTGTAGGGCTTGCTGCGATTTCTTCTGCCGTCTGGTATATGCCATCAGTTTGATAGCCGACGAAATAACCGATAGGGTAGCCCGCTTCAAACCGGGTGACAATATTACCACCTACACTGAAGCCAGCACCAGGGACAAAGTCAAAACCTTCCGGTACACGGGTTACTTCGTTTTGCAGGAAGGTGACATTATAATCTACTCTGAAATTGAGGCCATCTCTTCTTGGCGTGGCATAGGCCAGCTCAAGTTCCACACCTTTGTTGGAGACATTTCCTGCGTTGATTACCGGAGGAAAACCACCAGCACCATAGGAACCTAACAGCGCAGATACTTCCGGTTGAAACAGCAGATCACGGGTGTTTTTGATGAAATAATTGGTGGTGAAATCGATGTTATTGAACAGGGTCATGTCAAGACCGAAATTCGTTTGCTCTGTTGTTTCCCATCGTAAATCGGGATTGCTGCTGGTGCCGATGGCAGCGCCATTGACCAGCAAATCATTAAATACGTAGGTAGCCTGACCATTCAGTAGTCCTCGATATCGGAACAAACCTATTTTATCATTCCCGGAGATGCCATAACTGGCTCTGAACTTTAAAAAGTCGATAGCAGGAACGTTGAAGAAGTTTTCTTCCGAGACGATCCATCCGGCCGATAGAGATGGGAAATAGCCAATTCTGTTATTCTCTCCAAAATTGGTTGATCCATCGCGGCGAAGGATGGCAGAGATGATGTATCGTTGCTGATAGTCATATTCAGCTCTGACAAAAGCCGAAGTAAGCCGTTGTCTGTTCTGAAAAGAGCCCACATTGTTCAGGTAGCCGCCTGGCGCCTGGTTGGCAGAGATGTCTGCAAAAGCGAGGTCGTTATTAGGAATGTTAAAACCTGTGCCGCTCAATCCCTGGCTGCGGTTGCCCACATAGGACACTCCTGCGGTACCACGGACGCGGTGGAAATCCTGAAACGTCTGGTTGTAATTCAGGAAGGCTTCCAGGTTATAGTCCAGATATGTATCTCTGTTTTCACTGACGCTGGCGCCACGTTCTATTTCAAGGTCACCAATCTCGAAAATGACCGGATCCAGATTGGCATTGAGGGCTGAGTTAGCAAATTTGCCCGGTCCGTACCATACCAGCGGGTTGAAGGTTTTGCCATCCACAAGCGCATAATTGTATCCAGCGCGTCCAACCAGCGTAAACTGATCATTAATGTCATAAGAAAGCTCCTGCTTCCCGACAATTTTATTGACAAAGGTCTCATTATAAGTGTTTTCGAGTTGCGCTACCGGGTTGATGATATCATTGACATTGTTGAGATAAGAATACCTGCCCTCTGTCATGATGGGCTCTGTCGGATAAGCATTGACAGCATTGTACAAAACCGAACCAATACCGCCCTGTGCTATACCACTGCTGTTTTCGTTGGTGTACAGTAAGACATTGGTCAGGGTAAGCTGTGGGGCCAGTTCAGTGGTGAAATTGACACGGGCGTTCAGTCGCTCAAAGCTGGCTTTTGGTCCGCCGACGATACCCTCCTGTGCAAAGTAGGAGCCACCGATAGAGTAGGTAGATTTTTCCGTACCCCCGCTCATGCTGAGGTTGTATTCCTGAATTGGTGCTTCCTGGAATACTGCATCCTGCCAGTCTGTGCCTGCGCCTAAATTGGTATTGTTGAACGGTCTTGCCTGTCCGCCTGCAGCAAAAGCTTCATTCTTAAGGATGGCATATTCCCTGGCATTCAGCAGGTCTAACTGTCGTGCAGTTTGCTGCACACCGTAATAAGCACCAAATTCCAAAGTAGGTTTGCCATTTCTGGTGCCCTTTTTAGTTTCTATAAGGATGACACCATTGGCAGCTCTGACACCATAAATGCCGGCAGTACCATCTTTAAGCACGTTGACAGATTCGATATCATTAGGATTTAAGGCATTCAAGCCAGCCGCATCATAAATGACACCATCTACGAGAATAAGCGGATCGTTATTCCCTGAAGTGCCAATACCGCGGATACGGATATTAGCAGTACCGCCTGGAGCGCCGGAATTGGTAGAAATGTTGACACCGGCCATCTGTCCCTGAAGGGCCTGGTCAACCCGGGGCATATTCATTCTTTCAATGGCCTCGCCTTTTACCTGGGAGGTAGCGCCCGTGAGTTCCTTTTTAGTGGCAGTGCCATAACCGACTACCACTACTTCATTTAAAGAAGTAATATCGGCCTCGAGGGTCAGATTTTCTGTAGTGGCTGTCCCGACAGTAATTGTCTGTGATTTATAGCCGATAAAGCTAAACCGGAGCTGATCACCCTGTCCGGCGCTAATCGTGTACTCACCATCAATATTGGTAACAGTACCAGTAGATGAATCGAGCTTTAGTACACTGACGCCGGGCAGCGGTTCGCCTTCAGCATCCGTCACTCTGCCCGAAACTGAAATCGTTTGCGCTACTGCGACAAACTGATAGCAGCAAATCAGGCATAACCATAGAATTTTTTTCATAAGCATTGTGTGGTTTTATTTTGTTGATGGGATAAATGAAGGCAGATAAAAGGCTGAAACAAAAAAATGGGGTACATCAAAACTACATCATAGCCTATTTCACTATTGCTCAAAAATTCATCATAAAGTGTGATATATGCGTATTTGCAACGATTGAAAGGGTGTAAAATAATTTTTCAAGATTACGTCTTTACTCTTGTGAGAATACATCATCATAAAATTTATTACATTACAATAAATTCTTTGAGAACATGAGCAAGACATACTGTGGGTTAGTGCTTTTTATGTTGGCGGGAATGCTCAACTCCGCGGCAGCACCACTCCCTGGTCTGCCTTTTATGAAATATTATTCCAGCCAGGAATATCAGGGAGGCATACAGAATTTTGCCATAGCGCAGAGTGATATGGGAATGATGTACGTTGCCAATAATTTTGGTTTGCTGGAGTACGACGGCACCAGCTGGCGCCGCTATTCTCTGCCCAATAGTACTAAAGTCCGGGATGTTTTACTGGATGAACAGGGCTTAATTTATGCTTCCGGTCAGGGAGAGTTTGGCTACTTTATGCCCGATGAAAAAGGGTTATTACAATTTCAGTCTTTATTGCAAGTATTGCCCGAAGCTTACCGCGACTTAGAAGAGGTTTGGCAGATCATTAAAATTCACGAGTATCTGTATTTTTGTACGAATGAACATATTTTTATGTTCAATGCCGCGCATGAGTTTGTTGATGTCATCTCCTCCACCAGCACTTTCGAAAGCTTTCACCATACCAACAATCAGCTCATTGTTAACCAGTGGGGCTCCGGGTTATATAGTATAGAAAACGGAAGCCTGGTTTTTATGGAGCAGACTGACTTGCTGAAGGACAAGCTCATCTCCGGCATTGTATCATTTGCCAATGAAAAGCATCTACTCTTTACGAGGGACGATGGTGTGTACTATCATGACGGTGGCAAGATCGTTCGCTGGGAAACAGCCTTTCCAGCATCAACACAAATTAACCAGGCCATTAGACTGAAAAGTGGCAATATTGCTATTGGCACCCAAAGCGACGGCGTTTTTGTACTTGAAGCATCCGGCGCCACGATCCTCCACCTTGATAAAACCAACGGACTGCAGAACAATACCATTCTTTCTTTATTTGAAGATGTGTCAGGTAATTTATGGATGGGGCATAACAATGGGATCACCTTACTGGAGCTTAGTCTACCTTTCCGTCAAATTGACCAGTTCTCAGGCCTGTCCGGCACTGGTTATGATGCTTATTTTTATCAAGACAAAACTTATTACGGAACCAATAATGGCCTTTTTGTTCAGGATGATGATGGCAGCCTGCTTGATAATGTTAGTGCAGTGGCAGGGTCTTCCGGACATGTGTATAAGATCGCCGAGATTCAAAATCAGCTGCTGATGGCTCATAATGATGGTGCTTTTAAAGTAGGGGCATCCGCTGTATCACCACTCTTAACATCCACAGGTATTTGGAATTTTCAGTCATTAAAACATCATCCCGAAAAATTCATTAGCGGCAGTTATAATGGCGTTATGCTATTTGATGTGAAGGATGGACAAATCCGATTTG
>JBGSXH010000078.1:0-2908 GCA_041751515.1 Cyclobacteriaceae bacterium
GGATCGCCTTGCAACACCATCTGCTCAATTTGTGCACGATGGATTTCCGTTTCCGGTGCACGTTCCTGGTACAGCTTTGCTACTTCTAGATGAATATCACCTATAGACCTGTTAATAAACGCTGAGTCGGCAAAAGCTTTCGCATAAAAGAAATCAGAAAAACGTTTTAGCGGGCCCACATAGCCATAAGCGCTTAAAGAAAGAAAACCAATGGCACCTCGATTAGGTGTCGCTATCCAATCTTCGCCGAAGCTATATCCATTCCCAAAAATGAAACCAGCATTGCAACCATTAATTAATATTAAGGGGTACTTTCCCTTATTATTATAGTTATGAATATCATTGGAAACCCGACCAATTTCAATATCGGTCACAAATGCCGACGAATGACCAAAGAAAGTAATCATACCCAGACCATCGTTTACTTCCTCAGAAATATTGATAAGTTCAACACTATTGTTGGTTGATTTACTACTGATTGTCACATCACCACCCAAAAAGTGATTTTCAGCAACGAGTTTGAAATCCTGCACAAAGCTCTTAAAAAGAATAAGTTCGCCAACGGAGACGCCACCGCTCAAATGTACCAGACGCTTGCGCCAAAGTGCATCATAAGGCTGTGATTCCATTTCCTTCAATTTGTTGAGGTAGGCTGTAAGCTCATTACCATCACGGACATTTACCCGGCCGATAGGAACGGCCTGTGCCAATCCGCTACCTTTCAGATTACTGACATAGGGGACATCTGCCCCTGGAGCTCCAAAAGGTGGCACATAATCATGTAAGCCCCTATCATTGCCTTTTCTATAGTAATCCATGGAGACATCGAGCCCTTTACCCAGCAATAAAAAATAGGCAGGATCGCCATTTTCTATCATATACCTGGCAAAGTTACGAATACCTAAAGCACTGGTTTCCCCGTAATTAAATTGATTATACAACTGATCTACCGAAACACTCAAGGTGTCGAAAGCACCGCCTTGCGCAGAGGCACGATATGCAGCATAATCTCTGACAGGATTGCTACCATTGCCACTGTTCATAATTGCCCTATGGCTAATCATGAGAAAATTACCAGATACTGGTGTTATCCTACGAAAATTCACTGGAATGATTTCGCAACTTTTAAAGCCTCCACTGGCGTAGAGATTATTGCCCCCCGTGGTTCGCGCGACCATAGCCGAAGCATTACTGCCCGACTGTTGGCTGCCTATGGCAATCGGATTATATTTATTAGATATATCAAATAAGTTAAAATTTGCTGGCACATTCTGAAGCTGAATAAAGGCCCGGCTTTCTGCATTTTGCACACGAAGGGTTTTATTGCCTCCGCTGAGGTTAAAGCTGGCCGGCATATTGAGATCCACCAAAGAAACCGATACAAAGTCATTATTTGAGCCTGCTACACCATTCACTTGCAAGCGTATGAACAACTTTCCATCTGCTGAAATATCAGACCAATTCAAGGAACCCGAGATGGTATAGTTTTTCATAAAGTCGAAAACCGCATCATCCAGCTTCCTTAGGGCACCTGCTGAGGGCCCAACCAAAACAGTCGCATTATGCGGTCTGTTCGAGCGACCTGCCAATACCACAGTAATTTCTGGTGCCGGCCCGGTGCGGACTGCATCCTGCAATCCATTCATTTCATAAGTAGCACTATTACCCTGCCGAATTCTTGGGCCGCTCCAGCCTTCACCATAATCAAAAACAGATAATTCAGACTGACCGTCGGTACCCTCAGGATATATTGAACCTTTAGAGTAAGTATCAGTCAGCACTAGTTGTTGCTTCCGCCAGCCATAACTTTCAGAAGCTAGGTTATTGATATTGCTTTCGTTAAAACTGCTCATTCTCCGACCATTCGTCGGACCTATGTTCCAAGTGAGAAAATAGGCTGTAGTATCTGTATATAAGTTATAGTATTGGTGCGGTTGCGCTTCAGGAGCAATGTACATGGCCTGATCCAGGACGCCATCATTGCCTTCTGCGTAAAACTCTATATAATCTCCCGGCTCGAAACGCGCATTTGCCTGCCCCGCTACCCTAATAGCAAGTTCATTACCGCGATGGTATATTTGAAACTTTCGAGGGTCTACCGCAGTAACAGGTATGCCCGCTGCGACCGCTTCATCAAAGCTAATCCGAAAAATTCCCTGTTCTGCCACAGGAATTTTATAATATTGCTGCGTAAAGTTGATCCATTCATTGCCATAACTTTGAGCGATTGCTACAGTACTCTGCAACATTGCCCAAGCTAAAAGCCCAAAGAAAAAGAAGGTATACGATAAACTTACTTTGCGCATTTTTATGGGTTAATCAAATCCTAATTTCAGGGAAAAAACATGAGAATATAAAGCATCCGCCTGGTCGCCGATATCGGTAAGCGCATAGTCTATCTGCACATTATTCAGCTTTACACCAATGCCGAAATTGGGCTGATAGCTTTTATAATAGCTACCATCAAAATTTTTAACATCCTGTACGTTGTTGACTCCAAAACGTAAAAATACCGTTTTATCATAGTCCAGTTCCATCCCGACATTCGGGTCTACACTTAAAAGCGAAGAGCCCAATAAAACATTCCTTTGACCGTCGAACGTTGCAACTAAGTCAACTGCTGCGAGCAGTGCCACCTTTTCAATGATCTGCCAGTCATATCCTACTCCGAAAATTGCTCTGGGAACAGTCACCTCCAGCGAATTTTGAGGAATATCGTTGCCTGTCTGCGCGTAAACATCCATCACCAGCTCAGTATTGTGAAACCAGGCATTAAAAGTGCCCGTCACATCCCGAAGCATAAGGCCAAATTTCCAGTGATTCCGTTGCAATTGTGCACCAGCATCTAAACCAAAACCCCATGCATTGGCAAATTGCCCAACACTTCTGTGCACAACTTTAAAATTTG
>JBGSXH010000079.1:0-2104 GCA_041751515.1 Cyclobacteriaceae bacterium
TTTTATGGTTTAAATAAAGAGTTTTCTGTCCTCTCCTACGTCATCCCTAAACCAGGGCTTGGGCTAAGAGATTATAAATTTTTTACCTATCCAATGAGAGCTGTATACTACTGTGTTGGACTTTATTTGCTTAAGCTATCAGAAGAATTTTTGATTGAAACATACAAAAAGATTGATAGTATTGAAGCATTTTATGGTGGTAACCTCACCTACAGATCTAACGATCTCCAACTCACCCCAAAGAATATATATTATCGTAGTTTTCATGAACAGTTTAAGTCAAGAATTAAAGAAGAAACCAAGTTAGGCAACGCAAACAAGGTAGTATTAAAGCTTGACATTGAAAATTATTTTAATGAGTTATCGATATCTATATTATTAAATCTTCTCAGTCGTTTCATTAAGCCAAGTGTTCAAGCTGAATTGGCTTATGACGTGTTCACAAGGGAGCAAATTATCTGCTTATTTCAATTTATCTCGAATGGTAAGTCTGGCATATCACAGGGAGACAATAATATTATTTCAAGTTTCATTGGTTATTTGTATTTGGTCTTTGGTGATTTATACATTGATGATGTACTGAATAGCTACGGACATGTTATTGAATCGCACAAGATCATTAGATATACTGACGATATTTATGTCTCCATAACATTCAAAGGCATTATTGATCAAAAGGATCAAGGTTTATTCGTGCATTCAATTGCTTCTCAAATTGCTGAAGTTCTATATAGTAAGCTTGGCCTCAAGCTTAATTTGAAAACACGACTTTACAGATTATCTCAAGAAGCAGAAAAAGAGGAGTTATTAAAGAATCTTAGAAAGTCATCTCCTAGTGATGAATATTTTAGTGCTACTCAGGAGGAGGAAGAGGAATCCGAACCCCCTACTAAAACTCCTCAAGACAAGCTAGAAGCAATATTTAAAGAGTTAAGGAAAATCAAAAATTCCAGAGTAGAAGACTATTTTGTAAGAGGTGATTCAGTACAAGAGGAAATTCTTCAAGAAGTGTTTGATAAAAATGTTGAGCAAATACTTGACAAGCCAGAAAACAAGGAAAAAATAGAGGAAATTTTGAATGATTTCGATTTTAATTTGGTTAAAGTACAGCCTCTTGAAATATTAATTATCCTACTTAAAGATACTACTGCAACTGATAATTTTAGAGAGTTTTGTTTAGGCAAGACAATTATCACTACAAGTGATGCTGACTTAATTGTGAAGTTCTTATGCCAGACTGGCTTTGCCGATCAAAAACTTTTGGAGAAGTTGAAACAGAACTTTCATATGAGCAGCATTATTGATATTTTTCTTGATGGCAAGTCAAATTGCTATCAACCAGGATACTACAATCTTGCCTGTATGCAGATGAAAAAGTTGTCTGAGATGCCTGATGTTCTTGAACAGACGAAGCTACGAGTTTTGAGTGAGAAAAGTGCATCTTATTCCGTTGCACTTAATCATTTGGTTAATGAAATTCATGCCGTTTGTATAAGGCAAGAAAAAGCAAAAAAGAAAAAATATGATGTCAACAATTTAGTTAAATTTTTGCAGTCGAAGGGTATCCAGCATGAGGTATGCATAAAAATCAGAAACTTATTTGATCGTAGAAACTCCAATCCTGTTTCACATCCTGGTTCTGATGAAAGTCTTGCTTGGGAAGTCACAAAAGAGGAGTATCTGGATTACTACAAACATGTCGGGCGGTGTTTAGATTTTCTCTTGTAGTCTCGGTTGGGGGGATTTAAGGCATACTTCCTGCTTTGATTTTTTTTTTCTGGCTTAGTGGCCTAATCGAGATAGGGCGTGCGATTTGTTGCAGACGAATAACGGTTAAAAGCCCGTAAATAACTCTGCCTATCGCGAAGCGGCCTCTCCGTGAGTGGGCGTCCAACTTTTGTCAGGCAAGCAGAACCGATCTTTATCCTAGCCACTCTGCAAGCGTTGGTAGGGGTCGCCCATCCAAGGTCGCCGCGATCGCGGCAGCACTCTGCCAGCCCGCCGCCAAGGCACTGTCTACAGACTGGGAGCCGCACCAGTCTCCACAACCAAGGCCAGGGGCTGGCTCACCTGCCACGGGACATTGGACCCTGATGCCGCCAGT
>JBGSXH010000080.1:0-2587 GCA_041751515.1 Cyclobacteriaceae bacterium
AGATATATTGCCCGGAAACCTCTCAAAAAGGCAGCGGCTTTTCCACTGTACCGCAGCTCATAAAACTCCAGGTCGGTTGTGACTTTCGACCTGCGCCATAATTTAGCATAGGTGAATACAGTAAGCATTCCCGTCAATAAAAACGCCCACCAAACCCAGTTACCACTCACCCCTTGTTTGCGCACAATATCGGTTACCAGGTTCGGGGTATCAGCAGAAAAGGTGGTGGCGACCATGGAAACGCCCAGCAACCACCAGGGCATATTGCGACCCGAAAGGAAAAAGTCTGCGGCACTTTTACCCGCAGACCTGGCAGTATATATGCCGATGCCTAATGAAACTGCAAAAAAAGCGGCTACGATAAGCCAATCGATGAATTCCAGAGCCATGGTGAGAAACTGTTTATTTCGCAGCGATTATACCTAATAATAAAGCCATAACAAATAGTAATCTCCTATTAATAGGATAAACACATTTGCTATGGCTTATACAATGCAATTTTTACCGATATACTATTGAACGGTAATCAGATAATAATGCTTCTTGCCTTTCTGCACCAGTAAATACTTATTTTGCAGCAATGCAAAAGTGGGCTTGTCATTCGCATCCAACACTTTTTCCTTATTAATGCTTACACCACCACCTTTAATCATCCTCCTTGCTTCGCCTTTGGAGGCAAATACAATCCCGTTGCTCAGGTCGGAGAGGAGCATGGCGATATCAGGACAATCCTGGTAATCTGTTAGCGCGATACTGGTTTGAGGCACTCCTTCAAATACAGCAAGCAACGTTTTTTCATTAATGGCAGCCAGACTTTCTGTGGTGGATTTCCCAAACAATAGCGCTGAGGCTTTTTCTGCCATTTCAAAATCTTCCCGGCTATGTACACGGCAGGTTATTTCCTCTGCCATGGTTTTCTGCAAGAGCCGCTCATGGGGTGCAGCAGCATGCTTTTGCTCGAGATTTTCTATGGTTGCTTTATCTAATAAAGTAAATACACGAATGAGTCTGCCGGCATCTTCATCGGCCACATTGAGCCAGAATTGGTAAAACTGGTAGGGCGTAGTTTTCTCAGCATCCAACCAAATATTACCACCTTCAGACTTGCCGAACTTAGTACCATCCGCTTTGGTAACGAGCGGCGTTGTCAAGGCAAATGCTTCACTGCCGCCTTTCCGTCGGATGAATTCTGTGCCTGTAGTGATATTACCCCATTGGTCAGAGCCACCCATTTGCAGCTTAATATTGTAATTTTTGTTCAGCAAATAATAATCATAGCCCTGCAGCAGCTGGTAGGAAAACTCGGTAAATGAAAGTCCTGTTTCCAGGCGTTTCTTCACCGAATCTTTGGCCATCATATAATTAACGGTAATGTGTTTACCGGCATCCCGTAGAAAACCAAGGAAACTATAGTCTTTGAACCAATCATAGTTATTGACAAGCACTGCTTTATTGTCCCCAGCTTCAAAATCCAGAAAACGCTGTAGCTGATTTTTTATACCCTCCTGATTTTTGCGCAGGGTATCCTCATCGAGCAAATTCCTTTCTTCAGATTTACCAGTCGGATCACCGATCATGCCTGTAGCGCCACCCACCAAGGCATACGGTTTATGGCCGGCCAGCTGTAAATGCTTTAGCAGCATAATCGTGGCCAGGTTCCCAATATGCAGCGAGTCTGCAGTAGGGTCAAAACCAATGTAAGCAGCAGTGCTTTCTTTCTGCAATTGCTCCTGGGTGCCCGGCATGATGTCGTGGAGCATTCCACGCCAGGTAAGTTCCTCTATAAAATCTGTCATAGTAAATTTGCGTCGTAAAAAATATCCTGCAAAGGTAAAAATTATATCCATGCAGCATGAGTTCAATTGCTGAAATCTCCTGTAATCTTGCTGAAGGAATACTGCTCTAAAGGATCAACCGCATTCACAATATTGCATACGATTGCAGGCCATTTTTGTACTTCCTGCAAAAGCAATATAATTAATCAGCTTTTACTTCTCCTCAATTATACCTACCTTTGCGCCTTGAAATGAAGATCTTATGAAAAACATCAAGTTTGTATTAGGCTATAGTTTATTGATTTTGGTGCTGCTCGGTTTCCATCAACGCGAAAGTTTGCTGGAGTTCAATGCAGGTAGATCCGAAGAAACCGTTCAGGCAAGCGTCAACCTTTTTCCTGTTCAGGAGAAAAATACCACTGTTTTTATCTTCCGCCATGCCGAAAAAGATACTACAGATACTGAGAATGAAGACCCGCTGCTTAACGACACCGGCAAGGCCAGAGCCAAAGCGCTTGCTGAAGTGATGAAAGAAAAGCAAATTTCTGCTATCTACTCCACAAAATACCTGCGCAATATGCATACTGCCCAACCACTTTCAGACATGCTGGGCATTCCTGTTACTGTCTATGAGGGGCACGACTTCGAACAGTTAAAGCAGGATATCCATGAGAAACATATCGGACAAAACATTCTCGTAGTGGGCCATTCTAATACTGTACTTGAAATTATCGAAACGCTGGGAGCCAAACGGCCTGTGGACGAAATGGATGAAACCATGTATAATCTATATTTTGAAGTAGATGTGCGAA
>JBGSXH010000081.1:0-8489 GCA_041751515.1 Cyclobacteriaceae bacterium
CGATCTTACTAAAGGATGGGTGGCATCCTCTTACCTGGCTATAGATCAGGGACCTATCATCATTATGATTGAAAATCACAGAACTGCTTTACTTTGGAATTTATTCATGTCAAATCCGGAAGTCATACTGGCGAAGGAAAAGCTGGACTTTCAAAATTAATTTCTACCGATCCATAGCACAGATTGAGTAGTTTATTTATAAACCTATTGGCTGCTATACAGGTTAGTGATAAAAAAAAGGCCTATGCATGTATTTTTAACAAAAATCTTAATGCTTTTCATTTTAAGCTGTCCGGTGCTACTCCAACGCGACAATGCATATGCTATTTCTAATAAAGCCAACGTACTACTGCATGGCGTAGAGCAGGATTTTGAGTTCAACACCAACGACCTTCGAAGCAGATATAATCGGCAGCGACAGCAATTTGAGTTTATGTTGCCCCTGGCATCCGTTATTGCCCGACGAGATACTTCCCATCAACAAATAATGACGGACTTGTTTTTTAGTGGCAGGCGAGCGCAGTTTATCTACATCACTGCTGAATTTGCCGAAAATCTTACCAATTTTGAAGAATACAAAGTGCCCCGGGAAGTGGAGCTCAACAGTGTAGTAACTATTCAGGATCAGTCCTACGATATTCCGTTATTGATGTCTATCATGTTCGACAGACAGAGAGTCATGTATTATTCATTAAGTATTAATATTAATCTTCGGCAATTCGGAAAAGAAGTGCCGCCACAATATGCCAGTCGGCTAACCGGAAGTATGCTTATCACCGTCCCTGAAGGCCGCTGGGCCAATTTTTTAGAAGGCGGTCAATAAATTCAACTTCACTTAATTTTTGAAAATAAATATTATCAATGCAAAATTCTGATTTTAAATTTGAGGTGTCGGTGCAAATGCGATGGTCCGATGTCGACCATTATGGGCATGTCAATAATGCCACCTTTGTTACCTATTTTGAAACCGCCCGTATTCATTATCTTCTAAAAGTGACACAGTGGGACTGGCAGCAGTTTGGAATGGTGGTAGTCAATCTAAATATTGATTATGTAAGGCCATTGGAAATGCATGACAAGACGCTAGTAGCTGTAAAATGCATTAAAATGGGCAATTCAAGCATCACTTTCGAATATGCTCTTTATGATGTGCGAAAGGAAGAAAAGAAGCTTTGCGCCAAAGGAACCACTACTATGGTGATGATCTCACTAAAAGACAATGCTACTATCTCTATTCCTGAAACAATAAGAAAGACCCTTTCTGATTATGAGAGCTTATAGCAACTTTTAAGGAAATTGTAAAGTCCTTTGTCGAATCTGCCATGTTGGAAGTAATTTTGCTATTGGGTACTATACGAACTAAAATTAATAGCACGTTGACCTACAAACCGATACAACTCCATGGAAAGCAAAGTATTAAAGTTGGCAATGATATGCCTGTTTGGCCTTAGTGCCGTAGCAGGCCAGGCGCAAAGCATAGCAAACCTGTTGAAAACCAGAGACAGTTTGCACATGCGCTACGAAGCGATGCAGGATGGCAAAAAGACCATCTGGGGTAACATACCTAAGAAAAGCTTACAGGAACAGCTAAGCACTTTGGAAGCCATTACGGTTACTGACAGTGCCATCATTAAGGCACTTTGGTTGGCAAATAAAGATTTAAGTCAAAAGTCTCCAGCAAAGCTGGTGGTAAATCAGCAAACTGCGCCAACTGACTATGTTTCAGGAGAGCTGGAAAATAACCGGACTGCGGCAGCTTTAGCGCATTATACCCTATTAGCCAATAAAAGGGAATTGAAACTGCTGCAGACTGAAACACACTATCAGGAAAAACTCAGCTTTTTTCAGAATTTCACAGCTATCGTTACCATCATTGCCGTAGTATCACTCGCTTTTCATTTTTTGCAGTTGCGCAAGTATTTTGGTAGCGTATAGTATTGTATGGAGTTATTTTAGAAAAGTATCATTTTTGCAATATCACTGTTTTCTATTATCATTTCATAGCTTCCAATTTTGTAAGTCGTTTTAAGAATCATTCAATAGTATCATTCTGATATGGAATGAGTTACTAAATTTTATTTAACGATAATTGTTGTATTTGCAATCAATCAATTATCTTTGTACAGTTTTTACAATTGCAATTTTTTTATCTGGATGTTATTTAACTCCCTCGACTTTACCATTTTTTTGCCAATAGTTTTTCTGATCTATTGGGTGCTGCTCAAGAAAAAAGTACGGGCACAAAACGTGCTATTGATGCTGGCAAGCTATGTTTTTTATGGATGGTGGGAATGGAAATTTCTTTCACTGATCATATTCAGTACCATTGTAGACTATTTCGTTGGAGTTGGCCTTGGCAAGTCTGAAAACGAAAGACATAGAAAATTACTGCTGTGGACTAGCATTTGCATTAATCTTGGGTTTCTGGGAGTTTTCAAATATTACAATTTCTTTATTGAGAATTTTACCAATGCATTTTCCTTTTTCGGTCAGCCCATTAATGCCAATTCCCTCAATATCATATTGCCGGTAGGAATCAGCTTTTACACCTTCCAGACTTTAAGTTACTCTATCGACTGCTACAAGCGAAAACTGAAGCCCACTACCGATTTTGTTGCATTCTCCGCTTATGTCAGCTTCTTTCCACAGCTGGTGGCCGGACCTATAGAGCGAGCAACCAACCTGTTGCCACAATTTAGCAAAGAGCGCAATTTTAGCTACGCGCAAAGTGTAGATGGACTTCGCCAAATTTTATGGGGACTGTTTATGAAGGTCGTCATTGCAGACAATTGTGCTGAACTGGCCAATAAAATCTTTAATAATTCAGATAGCTATTCGGGAAGCACCCTGGTATTAGGCGCCTTATTTTTCACTTTTCAGATTTACGGCGACTTTGCCGGCTATTCCAATATTGCCATAGGTACTGCAAGACTATTTGGGTTCGATTTAATGAAAAACTTTGCCTTTCCGTATTTTTCGAGGGACATAGCAGAATTTTGGCGCAGATGGCATATTTCCCTTTCCACCTGG
The DNA here is from genome assembly GCA_041751515.1 of Cyclobacteriaceae bacterium. Taxonomy (GTDB): domain Bacteria; phylum Bacteroidota; class Bacteroidia; order Cytophagales; family Cyclobacteriaceae; genus JBGSXH01. The sequence continues at coordinate 3,031 of JBGSXH010000081.1, forward strand.
TTTCGGGATTATCTGTACATTCCGCTCGGTGGAAGTAAGGGTGGTATGGGTATGAAAATCAGGAACACGTTCATAATATTCATTGTCAGTGGTTTCTGGCATGGGGCCAATTGGACATTTATTATCTGGGGCGCTCTCAATGCAGTATATTTTCTACCACTTTTGCTGACGAATAACAATAGAAACCACCTGGAAATTGTGGCCAGTTCCTCAAAGTTACCGTCTCTCAAAGAAGGTATGCAAATGTTGCTCACTTTTGGTTTGACAGTCATTGCATGGGTTTTCTTCCGTGCTGAAAACCTGAGCCATGCAATGCATTACTTGTCGGAAATTTTCTCTGCTTCTTTATTTACAATGCCGAGTACTTCCATATTGAGAAACGGAACATTAACTATTTTACTTGTTTTGTTATTTCTGCTGTTGGAATGGAATGGCAGAAAGGATGCTTATGCCATCGAAAAGTTAGGTTTATCCTGGAATAAGGGCTTTCGTCTGTCCTTGTATTATGCGTTCATCCTCGCCATTTTTTGGTTTGGTGGCAAAGAGCAACAATTCATTTACTTTCAATTCTAATAAGTGATGCATCAGTTTATAACGAAGATATTTTTATTTTTTGTACCATTCATCCTCCTTACCGTCAATTATATGACCTACAAAGATAGTGGTGGAGATTTAAGCAGATTGGGTAAAGTTTCTTTTGATGATGAGTACAGGGCACAATTTGAAGAGGAGTATTCTCTTCCTGATAAGACGACTGCTCTGTCATCAATTGACCTGTCTCAAGCGCAGCGTTTTGACATCCTTACAATTGGTGATTCATTTTCACAATATGGCACTACTGGTTACCAAAACTATCTGGCCAATCGTTTTGACCTGAGTATTGTTAATGTTGATAATGGCTATAAAAGAGAGAACCCAATTCAAATGCTTTTTCAGATTGCAAATGGTGATATTTTGGATCACCTGAAGGTGGATTACATAGTCCTCCAATCAGTGGAACGTGACTTTGGCTTAAGGGCAGAGCAGAGCGATCCACAAAAAGCGATACATAGCAAAGATTTCAACCGCACTTTCGAAGCACCCAAAAGTACAGGGGGGCAGTCTGCAGGTTTTGGTTTATTTCATAATATTATCAACTATACATTATTCAACGTCCTTTATAATTTTGATAGCAGGGCTTTTTTTAGTAATGCTTACAAGGTGAATACGGCCGATTCAACGCTTTTCTCTACTCAGGAAAATGAGATGCTATTTTATTATAAAGATGTCAAACATATCGTTTACAATACGGAAGCTGCAGCCAAGACTGCTAACAAAATGCTGAATTTATTGCATAAGAAATTGAATGCAAAAGGAGTGGAGTTAATAGTACTGCCTAGTCCGGATAAATACAATGTTTATGCTGAGTATATCGAAGATGACAATCTTCCTGAAAATGATTTTTTGAAGACATTAGAGCAGCTGGACAAGGATTATATCTATGTGAATACAGAACATATGCTTACAAAAAATATAGAAAGAGGAGTACAAGATGTGTATTATGCTGATGATTCCCATTGGTCTCCTGTTGGACAAAAGCTCGTTGCGAAGCATCTATACCGTGAAATAACCAATACAAAAGATGGGTATTTGTCTAACAATTAATACTTGTCCTGCAGGTAAGATCCGTTTTCGCCCACAAACAAATTCGTTGCTAGGTCAAATAAATGCGCCTGCGATTCGTAGAAATGCATCATATAACCGGCAGTATTCACAAATGCAATGACATCTCCAATTTCCGGAAATTTAGGAAAAGTCACCTTGCGCTTCAGTATAAGTTCCTGCTCTAGGCAGTAAGCCCCTACCAGATATCCGCTACAAGTTTTTTGATCGTCAATCATTTCTTTTTTTGTACTGATATAAACGGGGTCCAATAAAAAATCGGCACTCGAGCTTCTCAGTTGCGTTCTGTTCATTTCAAGACCTACGAGAAGCTCGTTATTGGTATTCGTCTTGCGAAAACAAATCCTCCCCATGGTGATGCCCACCTGGTCCAGCAGCGAACGGCCAGGCTCAATTCTGATTTCGATATTTCTGCTGTTCAAAGCTTCAAACAGCATTTTATCATCAGAGAATTGCGATTTTAGTATCTTTTCAAGGAAAATCGTTTTGTTGTTAGTATTATGATAAGGATATACCTGTGGCTCACCATGAAGTTTATCTCCTATTAAAATCATTCCTAGTGGATCATTCTCATAAGTAATAGGTGCTCTTTTGTTCAGTACAGCTGCTTTTAAAGTTTTGTGAAAATGATCCCATTCCGACTGGTGCAGTAGATAGTTGATCAATATGCCGCCACCCATGTCAATAAAATCTGTTGCTATTCCTTCTTTCCTGAGATCGTCTGCAAGTAAAATACTTTGCTTTAATGCAGCGGCGCGTTGTTCTGTAGAATATCCATTCAAATGAAAATGAAAGCCTTTAAATTTCAGGTCAGCATTGACTTTATGAAGCTGGCAAACCAGTCGGAAGGCAGTCTTGAGGGAATACCCGAACCTGCTGGGCAATGGTTTTCCTTCAAATTCAAACCCGCTTAACCTAATGCCTATATCAACAGGCATGTCTAATTCTGCACATACAGCCTTTAATAGGGCAACTTCATCATCATTGTCAAGCATCACCGGGACCTGGTTTTTAACAGCGCAAAGCATGAGTGCACGTGTTTTGACCGCGGCGGTAATGACAATCTTGTCAGGCGCAATGCCGGCTTCAAGACAATCTTCCAGTTCCTGAAGAGAAGCAGTGTCCACACCAACATTTTGTCGTCTGGCCAGATGCACAAGCGTATTGCATTTATTTGCCTTTCTGGCGAAATAAATAGTATGTTTGAGCTTCAAATCCTTAAATGATTGACTAAAGGCTTCAATATTCTCAAAAAATGGTTGAGGATGATGGATATTAATAGGGGAGCCATATTGGGCAAACAAGGCATTAATATCTTCTCTCTTATCAAAGAAAGTCTCCATCCAAGGGTGTTTTACTGGAGTAAGCGGCGGCAGCATTACATCTGTAACAGTTGAGCTACTAGTATTTAAGTCTTTATAATTCAATGGTAGGTTGTTTTTGCTGATGATGAATAGCGGCAATTAGTTTTTCTGCCCAAGGCATAGCGAAGTCGTTTCGGGCACGTGATAAACTGTCATTATCCAATGTCGCACCCTCAGTCGGAGTTCCTGAGAGCGTAACTTCAGTTATCGCATTTCCCCTGGCATCAATCAAGTTTCCTACGGCAGTGATTGCCGGGCAGCCAGGCCGGTACTGCTGGTTGGTAAATGGAACGGCCAACTTTCTTTGATACATGTTCTGGTACAGCTGCGATGCTCCTGCCCCAAATTGCGGTTTTGGAATGCGTGCATCTATCAACATATCAACGGAGGCGCTGAAGGTGGTCTGCTTGGATGCAATGTCAAATTGTGCTGTGCTGTCATTGGTATGCAAGGTAATATCTGCCCCTAAATGAAATTTCAAAATGCCTGCCCTGGCAAGTGCCAGTATTTTCTGAACGTTTTCTAAGGGAGGGCCGAAACTCACCCGATTAAAGGCAGGTAGATACTTTTGGTCAAATAGTTGCTGAGATTTTGCAGTAAATCCACCATGAGCATACAATTGCCCAATAAATGGCAGGGCTTCCCGCCAGACTGCTACCAAAGCCATTAAAGGACTTGCTTGCTCACCTACAGCAGCTTCCTTAACACCTGTTTCCAGGTAGCTTATAACAAAATTGTGAAATTCGGAGGACGAGAGAGCACCAATGTTTTTTGAAGGAAACAAAAAGTCATCCAATACAAAAGGTTCAATATCCGGGTTTTTTGCTAAGGTCTGCTGAAGTGTTACCTCAAAAGTTTCCTCCCGTTCCAAGGCAGGGGAGGTTTCAATCTGTCTCTGTTGAAAGAGCATAGTGTAATAAGCATAGGCAAACTCCCATTGCAGGCGTGGCAAAATGGCGCTTTCAAAATCTATGGCTGTTTTGCGGCGCAATAAAGCATCTACCCAATCCTGATGAATGAACCGCGATCTTAACTGCGATTTTGTAAATACTGGTCCTCTGGGCAACATGGGCATGCCTGAGCGGGAAAAAGGGTAGATAGTTTTTGGCTCATTCCCTGATTTAAGATAGGCTAATCCATTTGCTTTGTTATAGACGAATTTTCCCCCTCGACCCTCCGTCAAAGCCAAAAGCGCATCAATAAAGGTAAGACCAATGCCTTTTATGGCAACTGTATTATTTGCCGGAACAGCAGCGAGCTTTTCTGTGACCGGATATACATGGTCGATGAAGTGAACATTCGAACGATTTTCAGTGAAAACTGCATATTGTATATCTGTAGCGGTGCGAAACCGGTTCGCATGACCAGTTGCAAGCATCACACTTTGGTATATCTGTTCATGGTAGTTGCAGCCGGTCACGCTTAAAGAAATTCCATCTTCATGCTCAGCCATGTCATGTACCTCTCCCAAAACGCACCGAACAGTAACCGAGGATGGTAAGGCAGCTATAATCGCTCTGGCGCCATCTTGAAGATAGCAGCCTACCAATGCCCGGGAAGCGTAATCTTTGGGCTGTACCTGTTCAGGATTTTCAACATGTCTGGCTATCCACTCAGTTAGATTGAGCTTTTTAAAATCTGCTGTTGCATCGTTTTTTTTCCATATCGAGATATTTCCAATGCAATAGTTGATGAGAAGATAATCGGGTTGGTCTGTTCTGTAATTATTGCCGGCACCGAAAAACATGTTTTCATTAAACCAATATATTTCCAATGGTTCCGCTAACGGATTTTTCATTAATGCTAATCTGAGGCTGTCGAGTGCATACATGCCTTTGGGCCCTCCACCAATGATGGCAACTTTAATGTTGCCCGACTCCCGCGATTCAGCATTTTCCAGAGACACGGTCTTAAAGTCAGGCGCTGGCATCGCACTATCTTTCAAATCGCTGATTTTCCAGGTTTTCATCATGGTGCTTTTCAATTTTGAAAATGCTAAAAAGATCATCCGCATCGAAATTATCAATTAGCCATTTATCGGAGTAGATAGTGTCCAGGTATCTTTCTCCTCTGTCGTTGATAAAAAATGCAATCCTTGCATTGGCATCCAGCTCGGGCAGTTTTTGTGCTATTGCACTGACGACAGCGCCGGTAGAGCCGCCTGCAAGAATGGCTTCTGCCTGCAACAACTTTCTGCAACCAAGCACACTTTCTACATCTCTGACTAGTACCGGAGTACCGAGTAAAGCTTTATCGATAAAATTGGAGGGTCTGCTTGCGCCCATACCCGAAATGATCCGCTTACCTGGAGTATTGTTGAAGATAAGACTGCCGACAGCATCCACAGGAATGATTTCAGTGCTTAATCCTCTGGCTTTTATTTCTTGAGCGCAACCCATAATCGTTCCGCAGGTACTGGTGGCCACAAACAGA
>JBGSXH010000082.1:0-6870 GCA_041751515.1 Cyclobacteriaceae bacterium
CGATTTGTTCGCCGCTTTCTTCCCCTACCATTCTGCGGATCTGACTTGTCAGTTGACTGGCTACATCACTGTCACCGTAAAACCAGCCGGCTACGTTAACAATGATCAACAATACGGAGGGCATTGAAAATATGGTAAAAAACGCTATGGCAGCACTATAGATGATGGGTTCGTCATTGCTAAACCGCTCTGCAGTGGCTTTGACTACTTCCCATAGTTTGATAAAGAATCGTTTGAATTTGTGCATAATAAATCTCCTTCGCAATTGTCGATCGGCCAATTATCGATCAAGTAGAAAAACACAACGTGCCAAATCAGTTATTGTTGATGAGCATTATAATGAAGAAATTATTTTGGATAATTTCTTGTATAATTATCTTTATTCTGTATTTTTATCATCAAAAAACCATGTTGAAGGAGTTCAAACAGTTTATTCTGAGAGGCAATGTGATCGACCTCGCAGTAGCAGTGGTAATCGGTGCCGCATTCGGAAGAATTGTTGCCTCTCTGGTGGAAGACATCATAATGCCTCCACTAGGTGTACTGATTGGTGGTGTCAATTTTACAGAGCTTAGCATGGTCTTAATCTCAGCATCAGAAGGAAGTACTGCTGTTGCTATCAACTATGGAAATTTCATACAACAAGTAATCATATTTCTGATAGTGGCTTTCGCCATATTCCTCCTGCTTCGCCTTGTTATACTCTTTAAAAAGAAAGAAACACCCCAGGAAGAAGCCGCTCCGACGCCGCTTCCAACCAAAGAGGAGTTGCTGTTAACAGAAATTAGAGATATCCTAAAACAACGAAATACCTTGTAATTTGGGCAGTACATTGTAAATCATGCTGAATCAGATCACATTGGCAATTTCATTTATTGTAAATTAAAACCAACTACCGCTATTAAGCTTTTGCAAAAGGTATTATTCATAAGCTTTCATATTCGTTAAATTGATGAACGACAAACTATCAAGTGCTCCTGCACTATAAAGTGAGTCAACTTGGTTAAATTGCTCATTCTCTTTGGGAGCCTTATAATTGATATAATCGTTCCAGACAATTCCTCCAACCTCACGCTGGTTCACCGCTTTTCTGAATCTTGCGCCTCCCTCCTCGACCTCATATGTATAAGCTAAAAAATCCAGGGCATGGTTATCTGTTCTAAACCAATATAAAAATACATCCTGAAAATCTGTTCCTCCACCCTTTTCATCAAAAGTGACGCTTACTTTATGATATTGCTGTCCCTCAAGCTGGGTTACTCCCAGGTATTCGGCAATTACCGCCTCATCCGCAAGCGGCTGTGGCAGTAGTGCAAAATACATCACGCTGTTCAGGGCTTCCTCCTTGGCAAGCATTAACTCTGAAGAAAGCATCTTTGCCTTGCCATCTTCCCAATGAAAAAAACCATTATTGCTGAGCGTATCATCGTGCTGAATACCCAAGCTATCTTCAAAACTTCGGCTATAGACAAACTGCCCCCCGCTCCTTTTTAAGCCATAACTTATTTCTCTGAATTGAAACGATACATGAAGGTCATCATAGGCAGAACCACCATGCTGTGCTATCGCTTTTTCCAAAATGCCATCAGCCTCATTTGTACTATGGCAACCTAAAAGTAATATAGGGAAGAGTATTAATAAATAACAGTACCTGTACATACATCAAATATTTAAATACAAATATAAGACAATTGCTTTTAATACCGGGGCAACTTTTATACGAATAGATTGGTTAAACAGAGGTGAAAAAATTATTGCTCCCTATCCTATTGATTTCTTTGCTACTGAGCTGTCGGCAACAAGGTGGTGTTAGAAGTGCTTTCTCAGAAAAGACGCCTTTTGAATCGTATAAGGCGAAACTTGAAAAAGCAGCATTAGACAGCAGCGCTATGGGCATGCGCTGGCTGAATGCCAGAGAACAAGCGCTTGCCGACAGTCTGACATTTGAGCCTCCTTTTTCAGAAACCGTGTTTTTCAAACCTGAAAATACGGACGCGTTTGCCTATTATTTAAGCATTCCTGCTGGCAGGAAAGTACACTTTTCATTTACTTCAGACCTCGACCCAGAAGAGCTATTTATCGAACTATTTGCAATAGATAACAATGATTTCAAATTGCACAGCAGTTACAGTAAGGAAGACAGCTTGCTCAGTTATGAAGAAAATGAAAGCAGTACCATTGTATTGATCGTTCAGCCTGCTTTGCTCGCCCAGGGCTATCTACAGCTTACTGTAAGTGACAGCCCTGCCTATGGATTTCCAGTTCTTGAAGGTACAGATGCGAGCATACGTAGCTTTTTCGGAATGGACAGAGACGGAGGTAGTCGCCGACATGAAGGTGTCGATATCTTTGCTGCCAGAGGGACACCAGTAATTGCGCCAGTTTCAGGCCTTGTAAGTCGGGTTGGCGAAAACAGGCTGGGGGGCAATGTGGTATGGCTCGCAGACAGCGACCGAAAACTGAGTCTTTATTTTGCTCATCTGGATGAACAGCTCGTCCGCTCAGGCCAGCGCGTGCGCGCTGGTGACACGCTGGGACTGGTCGGCAATACCGGGAATGCCCGTACTACACCAACACATCTTCATTTTGGCATATACAAACGGGGCTATGGCGCGATTGACCCTTTGACGTACATCAATAATCCTGAAAATTTAGTGAGCAATGCCTCCCTGGATACTGCCAATTTCGACACCTGGCACAGGGTAAATGCAACGCGACTCAATTTCAGGTCGGCACCCGAAATAGCGGACAATGTAACAAACCAATTGCTTTTGCATCACCCACTGCGGGTGGTGGGGAAGCAGGGAGAATGGCTTAAAGTAAAGACTAAGAACGATGCCACAGGCTATGTTTCAGAAAATTTAGTAGCGCCTGCCGTTGCAGCAATAGAAGTTATTGACAAAGAAAATAATAGTCCACTAAATAATAGCGCGATCATAAAAATATGGCCCTCGGCAACGATTGACGTGGTTGCAGCAACGGAAAATGAAAGATTGCTATTTCATGAAACTACCGGCTATTACTGGATTGAAATGGATGATGAAAGTTAAATATCACCTAAACAAAATCTGATTTTACGGGTTCTACTATCTGAAAATCAATTTTTTAACCTTAAAAAAATATATTATGTCAACCGATAATAAAGCAGTATCCTTACTTAACAATTTGTTAGAGAAAAATTACGATGCTGAGCAAGGCTATAAAAACGCATCAGAAGATGTAGAAAATAGCGAGCTGAAGAATTTTTTACTTAAAAAATCAAAAGAGCGTTATGATTTTGGACATCAGATTAAAGCTGAAATCTCAAAATTAGGCGGAGAGCCAGATAAAGGAAGTAGTGTTACTGCTTCATTGCACCAAACGTGGATGGATTTAAAATCTGCTGTAAGCAAAAAAAGTAACAAAGCCGTTCTTGAAGAATGTGAGCGTGGCGAAAAAGCTGCTTTGGAAGACTATGAAAAAGCAATCGCCGACGGAAGTCTTGTTGGTGCTTCTTTAGACATTATCAGAAGACAACACAATGAAATAGAGGCAGATCTAAATAAAATCAAGACAATCGAGAACGCAATCGGAGAATAATCGTTAAAGATTATTGGTGTCTGTAGTAAAAAAACCCGACCAGGATGGACTATAAAGTTTTTCTTTGGTCGGGTTTTTCAGTATTTTGTCGAATACTCTATCAACTTTTTAACCTTAACCTTTTAACTATGAAACGTACTGTCGGACTAGTACTCACTGTTGTTGGCCTTGTAGCCACAATCATCACTGGCATACAGGCCATGAACGAATCAGAAAGCTTCAGCTTTTTGGGTATGGACGTAGGCGTCAGCAGCGCTGACTGGACTCCATTAATCATTAGTGTGATCGTGCTCATCGTGGGCCTTGTACTTGCAGCAAGTTCAAGGGGAAAGTAACTACTTAAATTCCGGCGGGCGCTTTTCCACAAGTGCCCGCTGTATTTCCATTAAATCTGCTGATAACATCATGGCCGCATTCCATGCTGCTGTATAGCTCATTCCCTCTTCTACAGTTTTACCTGCACTAAAATTCATTACCTTTTTTATGCCTTGCAAGGCAGCCGGTGATTTACTGCAAAGGTTTTCTGCTATTTCAAGAGCTTTGTCCTCGAGTTCATGAATGGCAACTACTTCCGACAATAAGCCCATGGTCAAAGCCTCCTGCGCTGTAAAATTTCTTCCGCTCATTGCCAATGCCCGAGTTCGACCTTCCCCGATGATGGCTGGTAATCGCTGCAAACTGCCCAGATCTGCAACAATGCCAAGGTCCACCTCTTTTATTGAAAATACCGCATCTTCACTGGCAATTCTGTAGTCACAAGCAGAAACTATATCCAAACCGGCACCAAGACAATTGCCTTGTACACAGACAATTACAGGCGTATTTGACTGGGATATGCTGTTGACTGCTGCCTGCATTTCTGTTATAGTCTTGTGTAAAAACGCATTGTTTTTGCCAGGTGGCAGCTGCTGGTAGTGACCAACCACTTCCTTAAAGAATTTCAAATCTAAACCCGCACAAAAATTACTGCCTGCACCGTATATAATAATAACACGCGTTGCAGGATCATTATCATAGTGATTGATTTGCGCCGCAATTGCTTTGAAACCCTCCATATCCAACGCATTAGCCTTTTCCGGGAAATCAATCTTTATAACACCAATGTTCGTATGTTCGTGCATATCCATTTGTTCACAATGTCAACTAAAATATTACTTCTTATAAAAATGCTATTTTAGCAAAAAATCCTAAAATGATTTAATCCAATGATTTACCTGCTATAATAGTGAAATCAAAATCTTTTCGCACACCTTTTATTGTCTTTATAAAATAAAATACTAAATTGACATTAAAAGTACAGCAGGCATACTTTATTCAACTCTGAATAAATACCTTTATAATACTATTTATAAATACTATTGATTTACTTTTTATTAACTATTTCATCATGAGCTCTATTTTTATCATAGCGTTGTTATTAATGCTTACCGCAATCGTGAGCATTCAAATCAGAAGTTCCTTAAAACGTCAAACAGGAAAACTTGACATTCTCCCATATGGTTTGTCAGAACAGGAAAACTCAGGCCTCAATTATACCTATGATTTTGCCCCTTCCAGCCGTAAAAGAAAGTCAGAAACTAAAGAAATATAGTTAATACTCATATTTCTGTTGCCAAAGCTGCTTCAGCTTCTTTCTCATCTCCTCTTCTCGGGCATTTTTTCCCGGGTAGTAAAATTGAGTACCTTGCGCCTGCTCAGGCATAAATTCTTGATGAGCAAAGTTTCCCGGGAAATCATGCGCATATAAATACCCTTTACCGTAGCCTTCGTCTTTCATGAGCTTAGTAGGTGCATTTCTCAAGTGCATAGGCACCGGTAAATCACCTGTCTGCGCAACCATCCTTCGCGCCTTTTTTATTGCCATGTAACTGGCATTGCTTTTGGCACTGCTTGCCAGATACACAGTACATTGCGAAAGAATAATCTCAGCCTCAGGATACCCTATCATCGTGACTGCCTGAAAGGTATTGGTAGCCATAACCAGGGCTGTAGGATTTGCAAGACCAATATCTTCAGACGCTGAAATTAACAACCTGCGGGCGATAAATTTTAAATCTTCACCACCCTCTATCATTCTGGCCAGGTAGTACAAAGCAGCATTGGGGTCGCTCCCCCGAATGGATTTTATAAAAGCAGATATAATATCGTAATGCTGCTCACCGCTTTTATCATAAACAGCCACTTTCTGCTGGGCCACCTCCACCACTACATCATTCGTAACAACACCGCCAATTTCAAGCGATTCTACTGCCAGCTCCAGCAAGTTGAGTAATTTCCTTCCATCGCCACCCGCCAGCTGCAACAAAGCCCCGGTCTCTTTGAGCTGAATTTGCTTAGATCGCAGGTATTCATCCTTTGCTAAAGCGCTTTCAATAAGTTTATTTTGCTGATCTTCATCCATGGGCTTTAAGCGATACACCTGACAACGCGACAATAGGGCTGCATTTACCTCAAAGGAAGGGTTCTCCGTCGTAGCACCAATCAAACTTATCTGCCCCTTCTCAACCGCTGCCAGTAAAGCATCCTGCTGCGATTTACTAAACCGATGAATCTCATCAATAAACAGAATGCTTTTCCCACCATATTTTGCTTTCTGAATCACTTCACGTACATCTTTTACACCAGAACTAATCGCACTCAAAATATGAAAAGGCATTTTTACGGTATTAGCAATAATGTTGGCAATAGTCGTCTTACCAACACCTGGAGGACCCCAAAAGATGATGGACGGCACAGAACCAGCCTTCACTGCCTTTTGCAATATTCCACCGGGACCTACCAAATGTTCCTGTCCAATAATTTCACTTAACTTAACAGGGCGAAGCCGCTCAGCCAATGGCCTGTGATCTCTCGTTATCATACTTTTATATTTTCAATACTTTCAATACAGGCTTTCAGGTCCCCGTCTTTGAAGTCCAGGTGTGTCACCAGGCGAATGACATTCTTGCCAAATTCTGAGGCCAGAATACCCTGCTGCCTCAACAAATCCAGCACTTGGCTGCTACCCACTTCGGGAGCAATTGACCATAAGATAATGTTCGTTTCCACCGGATACACTCTGGCAGTAAAACTAAGTCCTTCCAATACAGTAGCCAGTTTTTCAGCCCTCAAATGATCTTCCTTTAGCCTTTCGACATTGTGATCCAGCGCATAAACTCCTGCTGCTGCAAGGAAGCCGGCTTGTCTCATTCCTCCGCCCATTACTTTCCGTAAGCGACGCGCCTTATCAATATGCGCAAGGTTACCTACCAAAAGTGAGCCGACAGGCGCACCCAAGCCTTTGGAAAGACA
>JBGSXH010000083.1:0-5240 GCA_041751515.1 Cyclobacteriaceae bacterium
TACTATGATCACGGCAGTAATAGGCAGGACTTTCCTAAAAGCATATAATGTTAAATATGCCAAATCACTTTCTCCTAAGGAGTTTTTTGAGCAGGAATATTGGCAATTATTTTACAACCATCCCAAATACATGCAATGGGTGACCAATTCTCCTTTTGTACAGATGAAAAGCGGACAAAAACCACATTTGCTTTCGGTAAGTGAAAGAATGGAAAAACTGGAAAACCTTTTTGAAAAGGCTGAAAATGACATTCCCGATGCGAGCTTTGCTTTGGGATATCCTGCTTCCGAATCGAAGGAGTACGCCAGCACTTCCGGATTGGTTAGCGATGTGGTTATTCCTGTGGATGAAGATGAAGTTTATCTTTCCTGGATTGGAAGTAGTCTCGGTATTGGTGTAGCCGGAGGCTTTACCATTCTTTTTGACAATTCTGCCATTACACTCCAAACCTTTGAGGGTTGGAAGGTTTACCGCAAATATTTGAATGATCCAACATTAGAAAAACTTCGGGGAAATCAGATCAACACGTGGAATGGACAGTGGCTGACCTATTCGCTAAATCCCGAGGAATACCGGGAGGACTTTGATTTTTCGGAGCTTACCAACCAAAAAATATTCAAAGTGGATACAAGTCTGGCGGAAGTAGCGACCGTGAGCTGGAGCCAATTATTTTTTAGTCTATCAACCCAGTTTCCCAATGAGCAAATGATGGGCTATGTCTACGGTTTTGGACAGACAAACAAAACCATAGGCTTTATACCGTTTCAATTTAAATCAGGATCTCTGCTAAAAGATGTTTACAAAAAGCTTTTTGGAGAAGTCTATCTAGATCCTAAGCATTTTGAAAGCCTCTTCGGGATGCATATCAAACGGGCCTGTGAATTGGGAAGCATCGGACTGCAAGCACTAAGGCCTGACAGCCTGAGAAAATACATGACCGAAGAGAAGAATTTGACCTTCAAAAAAGAAGAAGACACAATAAATTATCAAGCATACAAAACCTGGTTAGTCGCTATGTTAACACGAAACAAAGAAGAAATCACAGACTATACCCCCAAATTGGCTGAGGTCATTTTGCGGTATAGAAATACCGGAAAAGGAATGTCAAGAGTCACGCTGGTAGAAAAGGAAATGTTCACATCCAAATCCAAAAGAGGATTCATAGAATCCATTACGCTTATGATCCCGGATTTGGAAGGGGAGGATTTGGAGTCGCTCAAAACGTTGAAGGATGAAGTACACCTGATGACCAATGAGGAATTTGGCTACTTTCTGACCCTTTTAAAGTTTGATTACGCTTACCAACACAAAAAATCATAAACCATAAATAATCAAAAAATGAATACCATTTATATCAGAACTTTAAAGAGGGCCGAGCATACTGTTTTCAATGTGGCCAGTGGCCAGAAATATTATTATGATGTCCAGTTTAATAAAAGAATCCCCTTTTCCAGCGGTCAGCAGGTCAAGCGCTCATTGATAGATGCGCTATGCGAGGCGATTAATCAGACTCCATCACCCACTACTTTTCTGTTTGAAGTGGACAAACAAAAAAAACTCAAAGAAGGGGAAGTTTATGGAACATGTGACCCGACTTATGCAGACCAATTATTTGGTGGGTGGATGAAAGCCTCCAAAGGCGGTGGAGAAAGGACCCTTAAACGAAGAAGCCCATTATCCATTTCCGCTATGCGGGCATTGCACCCTCTATTGGCTGGGCTCGATTCAAGTGGTGGAGAAGCAGGGTCTTTCGACAGAAGCGAGCGACCAAACACTGCCGTAATCATCCGGGATGAAAAAGGAAAAATTCTGTCTGATGAAGAAATTGATGTGGTATTGAAGACCGAAGGGAATACAGATAGAAGTTTAGGAAGAAAATGGTTAAATCCGGCAGAGCGAGCCACTGGTCTATTTGTGTTTGACATAGCAATTGACCTGCGAAGACTCTTCTCTGTCAGCATCAATCAACTTGAACCGGAAATGGCTGATTCCACGGGTGCAATACTAAAAGAGGGAGGTTGGATAGAATCGAAAAACGTTTTCGGTCCCTGCCTGGTAGCTCCAAAGAAACTCCGGGATCAGTGGATTCCCGGATTAGCCAAAGCCATCCTCAACTGGCGCATTACGTCCAATCAGTCCCGGACTTTCAGTTTAATGGACACACTGGCTGTTTCGATCAGTGACAATGCCAACCTGATTGCCGGCAGTATACGGGCTAAGCTTTCAGAAGAGGATTCACGAAAAGCAGAGCCTATAATTGATGAGAGCATTCCGGGAGTAGACACATTTGTGAGCCTACAAGCAGGAGCATTTATCCATACTAAAAGTGAAAAAGTAGATGCCACATCCAAAGCCGAGGAAAAGCTCGTGGAACTGATGTCTGCCTATGAGTATGAGGACAAACTAACAAGATAAAATATTCGTAAACCAAGCTTTGTCCCCTTGAGCGTTCAATTCACAGTAACGACCATATTACTATTGTACCTCTCAGCCTGGTATAGATTATTTACAAAATGAATAGTAATGATACGTATTTTGTATACAGCAATTTATTAATAGTATTGTTGTATACAAAATACACTAATGAATAAGCTATTTCAAAATATTAGCAGAGGCTAGATCGTACCCAAGCAAGTGAGTAAGATAAGGTCGTGGATTGGATAAAATCGATTGGTTCAACAGGTTCGTAGATAAAAAAGGTATCTCTAGTGTCGGTACCGAGAAGACATGAAATTTACATCATTAATGCAAAATCACCAACCGATCAGTAAATATAACGACCTTCGGTGACGAGGCAGCTTTAGCTTTCGAGATTCCCACGCATGTAGCGGGAAAAGCAGTCTTTCGAAATATTTACGAACACTGATAAGATACGCATCAATACAGCGTATTCATCTTTTCCCCTTCTTCAGCCCACCCATCCTATCAATTACATTTTCAACAATGGATTTGATAGTCGTGAGATCAACATCAGTTTGCTGGGCAATTGCGTCGTAATCCGGGGTCTTTCCATCGTTGAGATCGTTCATGACTATGCTAAGCACTTCATTTAACCGGCTCATCTGCGCTTCATCTTCCTGTGACTTTTCTTGCTCAAAGTATTGTTCATAAGGAAAGACCTCAATCGAACGTCGGAGGATATCCCCGGCGGTGATGAGCATCGAAGGTTTGACTGCGATTTCTGGAAAACCATCGGTGAGTATGCCTTGCTTGACAAAGGCTATACGTAATTTTTCGTAGCCTGCTGCTGTCATCGCAGTGAGCTGAAGAAGTGAATTTTGCTGGTCGTAGTAGGCGATGGCCATGTGAGGAAACTCTTCCATATGCTTTAATCCAAGCATATATAGCGCCTTATTGGGAGCCTTTTCTATATTAAAATCTTTTTGAAGTTCGTCCGGGGTTAGTGTTGGACAATGAAAATTGCCTGCCATATGAATGATGAGGTCATCATTATTGACAGTGACTGGGTAATTTGCCCCATGCATGAGCATCATATAAGGAAGTGGACGCTGCTCCAGATCGTCCAGTAAATCTTCATCACTTTCAATGCTCGGATTTTGTTCTGTGGCAAAGAAGAATATATCGTCAGCATCAAAACTTAAGAAGCCCACTATTAATCCAAAACTTTGCCAGCATTGGCCATTAAAAGCTACTAAATTAAACCAAAGCTGGTAATTGTGCTCTTGCAGTAAGTCACGCATGCTAGGCGAGTACAACAAATATCTTTCACTCGAAAATATATCTTCCATTTCAAAAAAATCCTCAGAAGGTTGTTTTACAACAATGGCAAAGCTAAACCGCCATGGGGTGGCCGCCTGCGAAACCAACCATTTGTATTGTTCTTTGGGAAGGGCTGTTACGGTGCTATGGTTAAGATATTTTCCTATTAAGCCTTTTGCTTTGAAGATATGGTGAACAATTAACTGTGCTTTACACAAACGAAACCAGCTAGGGTCTTGAGATTTAAAAATAAATTTATATTTGGCCAATAATTTATCTGTCTTAGCATCCAAGCGATTTGTTTTCGCTGCATAAAACATTAGGAAGTCGTCGACCACTTTTGCTGAGATGGCCGAACTCTCGTTACAGAATGCTTTCAAGTTAGCGTATTTGGACATTTCGTGTCGATGTTAGTTAGTGCGATCGCAGTATTAGCAATTAACCTTAGGGTCAAAAATATATAGACAGAATTATATATGTGATAATTGTTTTTTCACGGTCACAGCATGTCCCGCCTCTTGCGGGGGGCTTTTAGACCAAGGCTGTTATGTAGCCGAAGGTTATAATATACATCTTTAGGGTAGTATTGTTCTGCATCATGCCGATTTCGTGTAAATATATTATTTTAACTTGAAATGATGATTATTGTGCTTATATTCTAGTATTGAATATCACTGGAACCCATATCGCCTACTTCCATACCTGCCATCGCAAGCTCTGGCTCTTTGCCCATAATATACAGATGGAACATACCTCCGATATTGTTGCTGAAGGAAAGCTGATTGGAGAGACTACTTATACCGACCGTTCGCGAAAATATACGGAGGTGGAGGTAGATGGTGTAAAGATCGATTATTATGATCCGGAGGAGCGGATAGTCCATGAAGTTAAAAAGTCTAATAGGGTTGAACGTGCGCATATTGCACAGGTAAAATATTATCTCTACAAGCTGCTTGGTCTTGGCATTGAGGCTAGTGGGATTATTGAATATCCGAAAATGCGAGAACGTGAAAGGGTATTGCTTGAACAAAAAGACCGGGAGGACATAATGCTCTGGGAACAGCAGATTAGAAAAATTGTGGCAATGGAGCAATGTCCACCGCTAGAGAAAAAGTCAATTTGTCGACGCTGCAGCTATTTTGACTTTTGCTATGCTGGTGAAATGGAGGATGTAAATTAATTAATATGCGAAAGACTTTTTATCTTTTCAACCCTGGTCGGCTGAGTCGACAAGACAACACTTTAAAATTTGTCCCTGTAGATGAGCATGGAAATGAAGGTACCCCAAAATATTTGCCGGTAGAAGGAGTGTCCGATTTGTACTGTTTTGGCAGCTTGGATGCCAATAGCGCTTTGTATAATTTTCTGGGAAGGCAAAAAATTACGGTCCATTTTTTTGACTATTATGAGCATTATACCGGTTCCTTTTACCCAAAGGAATATTTGTTGGCTGGCAAAATGCAGGTAGCGCAAACTTTACAATATGCTGACGCTGGAAAAAGAATAAGGATCGCCCGCA
>JBGSXH010000084.1:0-1839 GCA_041751515.1 Cyclobacteriaceae bacterium
GCCAAGACTTTAATTTTGACTATATAACGGCATTTCCTTCCTCCATAATGCGCGGCGCTCTATTTAAAACATATAAATCGATAATGGCCAGCGTTCTTGCAAAATATTCACGGGTCAACACCTTAATTGCCTGGTCGAGCGGAATTTTCTCCGCTGCAAAAGCTTGCGCGTCCATATTGTAGTACTGACTGATGAACACGGCCCTGAAAGAATGAAATTCCTGGGTAATGATGGTGATTTGATTCTGTCCGAAAATTTTCTGGCACCTGACAATAGAGTCCAGGGTGCGAAAACCTGCATAATCCAAGGTCATGGCCGAAGCAGGAACTCCCTTCGCCAGCAAAGCCTCCTGCATGTCTTTAGGTTCATTATAATATCGCGTTTCGTTATCACCACTCAATATAATATGCGAGATTTTGCCCTCATGATATAATCTGGCAGCAGCATCGATCCGATTGGAAAAATATGGGTTATTACCACCCCCGACCACGTTTTTGCTGGTTCCCAGTAATAAGCCTGTTTTGTTGACGGGAAGATCATCAATATCGGCATAGATGAAAGCATTTGTCTTATAAACCACCCAAAGATTGGCACCAATAGTAAAGAGTATAGCTGAGGCCAGCACCAAAAACAAAAGTTGAAAAAACCGTTGCAATACGATCATAAGTTCAGGCTATAGTTTTATTAAATGCTCTTTCATGTATTGCTGCATTTTTCACAATTTTGCGATACCATTCAAGCTGCAAGGTCCGTTTTTCCGCTATGCTCAGCTGCCAGGGAAAATCTGTTTGCTTCATTTTACCTAATATCTCATACAGACAAATGGCAGCGGTAACGGATATATTATAACTTTCCGTAAAGCCCACCATGGGAATATGCACCTGTTCATCTGCATACTGCAAGGCATAATCGCTTAAACCATCGTGTTCTGACCCTAAGATAAGGGCAATTTTGTTGTTTGATTCAATATTCCCAATATTCTGACTGTGTTTTCCTGGCGACGTGGCATATATCTTATATCCTTTCTCCTTTAAAGCTTGATAACAAGCTTCCGTATTATTACGGTGCTCATCATTATAACGGTAAATATCAACCCACTTCGATGCACCTCTCGTCACATACGGGTTGATATTATAGGAATATCGGTTTTCGATGACATGTACATCCTGCAGGCCAAAACAATCGCAGGTTCTCAGCACAGCGCTGGCATTATGTGGCTTAAAAATGTCTTCCACAACTACTGTCACTGCCCTGGTTCTTTCTTCAAGCGCTGCACGGATCTTTTCCTGTTTATTAGCTGAAACATAACGTTCCAGATACTTAATTAATTTTTCGTGATAGGAAATGTCGGTCATCGTCTATTTGAACAGCCCCAGCTGTTCATCATTATCATCAGCCTTCTTTACGTCCAGTGCCACCGTATCACCAGTAGTCAGCGATTCATCTTTTTTACTTGAAGTATTAGTTAAAGCTTTGACACTTAAAATATTCTCCTGCTGTAATCTGTTTCCCATTGCTCTCCAGCCTTTTACATCAATGAGCATGTCTACATCGTAAATAGAAGTCTCTGCTTTTGTTTCCCCTTTTCGTTTAAACTTCACTTCTACCTGTGCTCCTTTTTCCGTAGATATGGCCGCGAGGTGCGACTTTTTATGCTCTGATACAAAACTGAAGCGCTTATGTAAACTTGTCGTTTCTATATGAAATCGCTTAATAAAATAGTTCTTGGAAACGCCATCATAATAAACCGAAGAGATGACCTTATCAACATCAAACTTCTCGATCAAGGCGATTTGCTCGTTTTCGTAGCGGTTGGTAAGCTCATAATTGGTCTGCTCG
>JBGSXH010000085.1:0-2685 GCA_041751515.1 Cyclobacteriaceae bacterium
CCCCCTGCATTATTATTCAATACGACTATACGGATATTATCTGGCAGATAATTATGCCAAAACGCATTCCTGTCGTAAAGGAAGGCCATATCACCAGTTAGTAAGATATGCCACTTTTCCGGCGCAGCCAGAGCATGGCCCATCAACGTGCTTGTGCTGCCATCTATGCCACTGGTGCCGCGATTGCACCATACCTGCACATCCTTTTGGTAAATCCCTGCAAAATTCGCGTAGCGTACTGCCATGCTATTGGCCAGGTGCAGTTCGCAGGGGGCAGGTAATTGCTGTAAAACCTGTCGGATAACGCTAAACTCTCCAAATGGTAAAGCGTTATTTGTGAGTGCGTCATTCGCATTATTTTCTGCAATTTGCCAAACTTTATTGTAATTATGCTGCTGTTGCGCACTGAAAGGCTCCAGTAATTCAAGCGTATTTATATGCTTGAAAAAATCTTCCGAAGCCATAGGGAAAACTGCCGTTAAATGCTGAAATGTATCTGCTGCAGGCTGATGGTGCTCCTGTATATGCCAATGCGTTTTAGGCGGATTACTTCTGAGAAATATTTTGAGATTCTTTGATATAACTGACTGACCAATAGAGATTAGCATATCAGGTCTTAAGGCATCGATCATATCCTCATCCTTCTTCATCAAGAAGAGATCCTGATGTCGGATAGCATTATCGATACCGTGAATATTGGATAAAACATCCCCCAATATCGGGATCCCTCGCTTTTGTGAAAGTTCAGTCAATATTGCGGTCAATTCCGGAGACAAAGTCTGCTGCCCCACTATTATGAGCTTTCGGGTATATTGAGGCCATTGTTTCTCAATATACGATTTCACCTCAGCAGCAATACCTAGTTCGGCTGGCTGAAAGTGCATAGACTTCAAATTATCAGAATAGTGAAAATCTTCGTTTTCATCAGGATAAAATGGTTCTCGTAAAGGAACATTGATATGAACCGGACCGGCGGGTAAGCTTTTTGCCAAGTGAACACTCTCAGCAACCATTCTTCCCAGGTGCCAGCTTGCATCCTGGCTGTTGGTTTCGGTAGGAGCCTGATAGCTTGCTTTTACATGCCTTCCATATATATTTTGCTGATGGATTGTCTGCCCGTCCAACTGTCCGATCCATTCCGGGGGTCGGTCTGCTGTGATGATGATCAAAGGAATCTGTTGAAAGAACGCTTCAGCCACTGCAGGAGCATAATTTAAAGCGGCGGAACCTGAAGTGCAAACCAGCACTACGGGAGTTCTTGACTGTTGGGCTATGCCCAGCGCAATGAAAGCAGCGCTACGCTCATCACTGATGGTTTTTGTATCTATATCGGGATGTCTGACAAATGCCAGCGTAATAGGAGCACAGCGGGAGCCAGGAGAAAGGATCGCCTGATTTACGCCCAATGCAGCGCAACGGCTGGCAATATCATTAATCGCTTGTAAAATCATGCCTGTAAATGTAAAGGCACAAAAATAGTAATCTTGCCGATAGTAACCAGATTAAATCGAATTAGCCTTAAAGATATGCTCATGTTCCCAGCATCTCAATTACTGACATCATCGTATTGCACTTGATCTCAGTTTCCTGCCATTCTTTTTCCGGGTCAGAATCCGCTGTTATCCCCGCGCCTGCATAAAGCAAGGCTTTGGAGTGCAAGAGTTGCATACAGCGCAGATTGACAAACAAATGCGTCTGATTCTCCAAATTTACCGGGCCAAGATAACCGGCATAAAAATCACGGGCATAGTTTTCATTGGCATCAATGTAGGCTAAGGCTTCCGTGCGCGGCATTCCCGCTACCGCTGAGGTCGGATGCAATAATGCCAGCATTACACTGCCGAGTTCCGGAAAATTAACCGCTTGCATATCTACCATAAAGTCGGTCTTCAAGTGCATCATTTCTCCTGCGCGGATGGTTCGTGGGCCATTTTCTTCATATTCCCGCAGTCTTATTTTCTTAAAGCAGTTGATGATATACCTTGATACAAGTGCCTGTTCTTCAATCTCTTTGTGCTTCCATGCAATATCCTTGATGGAAGCATTGCCTACTATCGGCTGCGTGCCGGCCAATGATACGGTATGGAAAAATCGTTGATCACGAACCTGCAATAATGTTTCCGGGCTGGCGCCCATCCAGAGACCGCGACCAGGAATGCCCACGAGCGAAACAAATGCATTAGGATATTTTTCAGCTAATTGCAGGAGTAGGCTAACCAATGCTATCGGGTCATCAATTGGTAGCGATTTGCATCGGGACAGCACCACTTTCTGTAATCTGCCGGCATCAATCTCAGCTATGGCTTTGGATACCTGATCACAGAAGTCTTTTTCACTGCCAGCACTTATGTTGTCGTCTGCAGGAAAGTAAGCGCTGAAGTCGCTATGTTTAATATTTACTTTTTCTGGCGTTTCTGTGTCCTGAAGATCAAATAATTCTACGCCGGTCTGCTGTATTTTAGCCCCAGGTTCCAGGCGATAGTAACTTTCCGGAGCAATGCCGTAACCCTCCTGTGTTTCATCAAATGGGAAAAAAGCAAATCCATTCCATTGGCTAATATCGGGCTTGATGAAGGGTTTAATATCACGCTGTGCAATGATACTAATTGCACTTTCCATAGGGTTGCGCCAAACAGCAAAGGCTTTTTCATCTTTTAAGATAGCACCAAGGACCTGGCTTATAGG
>JBGSXH010000086.1:0-6073 GCA_041751515.1 Cyclobacteriaceae bacterium
ATTTATTGCTTAATACATCGTGGCCCAGCCGAAGTGGAAATCGCACATATTCGAGTTTCTTAAAATTATATCTGCCTTCGTATGATATCACTTTGCTTACCTGCAAGCGAATGGCGTTTGATCCGATGTCTACAGCTGCTACTTTCAATACAAATATTATAGGTTAGACGATTTGGGTATAAACATACTGCATTATCGTTTTCTATAAAAATTTAATTGAGGGAGTCAGGAGCTATTAATTTAATAGATAAGCAATGGGTAAACAAGGAAAAAAGAAAAGAGCCGGCTTTCCGGGAGCAAAAGCCTGCTCTCGTCCATGGTGGTGCGTATTATATGTAGACGGGACTCTCGACTGTATTGCTTTCGGTAGCAACCTGCATTTGTCTGAATGCTGATTTAATTTTGTCTATTGCCGTATCAATTTGCTCAAAACTATGCGTCGCCATTAAAGAGAATCGTAGCATGGAAGCTTCAGCAGGTACTGCTGGCGAAACCACTGCGTTCACAAACACGCCCATTTCCTGTAGTTTTTGCGTGATTTTAAAGGTTTTGTCATTGTCGCGGATGTAAATAGGGATAATCGGTGTTTGTGTATGTCCGATGTCAAAACCTGCGGCGCGCAGAATTAACGCAGCATAGCGTGTATTTGCCCATAACTTGGCAATGCGCTCTGGTTCATCAAGCATGACGTCAAGTGCAGCGATGGTACTGGCTACTGATGCTGGTGACATGCTGGCGCTGAAAATCATAGAACGGGCATGGTGCTTAAGGTGGTCAATAACGCCATGGTCTGCAGCGATAAAACCACCTAGAGAAGCAAAGCTCTTACTAAAGGTGCCCATAATTAACTCTACCTCATTTGTAAGCCCAAAGTGAGCAGCTGTACCTGAGCCCTGAGGGCCAATGACACCCAGCCCATGCGAATCATCTACCATGATATGCGCTCCATAACGTGATGCTATCGCAGAAATTTCCGGCAAGTTGACTATGTCTCCTTCCATACTAAAAATGCCATCTACAATAATTATCTTGTTAGAGTCTTCCGGTATGCCTCTGAGCTTTTGCTCCAGGCTATACATATTATTATGTCGGTACTTTAAAACTTTAGAGGTAGAAAGTCTGCAACCATCTAAAATGGAGGCATGGTCATATTCATCTAAAATCAAATAGTCATGCCGGCCGGAGATGCAGGAAATCACACCCAGGTTTACCTGAAAGCCTGTGCTAAAAATGAGTGCAGCATCTTTACCCACAAGCCGGGCAAGTCTCTCTTCCAATTCCAGGTGAATATCGAGCGTGCCATTAAGAAAGCGGGAGCCGGCACAACCGGTACCGTACTTTTCAAGTGCTTCTTTAGCAGCTTCTTTAATTTTGGGATGGTTGGTAAGCCCCAAATAAGCATTAGAACCAAACATCAATACTTTTTTTCCATCAATGATAACTTCCGTATCTTGTGCCGACGATATAGGACGGAAAAAAGGGTAAATGCCCTTGGTTCTGGCATCATTTGCTACCTGCTGATAAGGTGTTTGATGGGCTGCATATTTTTCAGCCAGTCGTGCGTTTCGTGAGTTCTTCATTTAACTTTTTCTGTTTTAAATTAGGATTTTTAAGAGGACAATTTAGTCTATATTCATTTAAATTAAGAAAATTATTGAAAAATATTACAGCCATTTTTAACAGTATGGGCTACGTTTTTAGAACAAAATGCAGTAAAACGAGTCTGAATGGTTTTTTTATTTTATATTTTTGTCAAAAATTAATTAAAAAATAACTTATGAAAAGGACCAGAGCACAAGAATCCAGAGCAGCGATTGAGAAGTTATATATAACTATGCGGCATCTTTTTATGCGTGGGACTTATAAGCCAATGGGTGTTTCAGGAGAGTCTTTGGTGCAGGCACTTTTTGTCTTAAACCCGGAAATTTATGGGCTTATTACTGCTGAGGAAAAGGTAGAGCTAGATGGACTGCTTTATGTAATGGAACGGCTGCCCAAAGGCATTGAAGAGTGCCGCTTTATCCGGCTTATTTCCCGTGAAGGCTATGAGGATTCAGGTTTTGAAGCCATGATTCCACCCAAGCGTCGGCGTAACTGCTACCGAGTGGATGATGAACAAATGTACGTGGAAATGACGCGCGGGCGAAGCGATATTTATGACATCCTTACCCATTTAACCTTTTTGTATGTTGAGTCCGAAAAGATCAGAAAAAACAGTACCGATTACCGGGGCAGAGAAACGCTGAACTGGAAAATGCTTCGTGAGATTGTGGAGAAAGAGGAGAGAGGGGAAGAATTTAGCGAAGAGTCTGCGTATTCTTATTTAAGTCACCTCACTGGCAGAACTTTCGAAGAAACCAAAATGGCCGCTTACAAATTCGAAAAGGGCAATGGCAATAGTCTTTATCATATTATTTATTATTTGGGACAACTTTCCATCGAAGAAAAAAATCTTGATCAAGACCGGGAAATATCATTTTCAGCGACTTTGCGCGAGCGGGTGGGTAACCATGTCTATGGTGAACTTTGGGCCAACAGGATAAAAAATGTGCTCTTAGAAGAAGACCTCATTGGTCGTCCTTTACACATTATCAGTGCTAACCTGCATAGTGTAGTCAATGTCATTTACGGCCATCAATCGCAGAAAAAAAATAGCTATGAAGATATCGAAAAACTTGCTCAGGCCATAAGCCAGGGAGAAGCAAAAAATGCAGGTAAAGATATTTATACTTTCGGAGTTCGACATGGACTTATTGACCTTCCCGACAACTCCGGCACCAATATAGGTGTACAGATTATTGATACAGCGCAAATGAGTGGTGAAAGTATTTTACCTGGTATAAAACTGAATAAAGAGGATCAGAAAAAAATGCCGGTTTTTTTGGTGATGGATTATGCTTTTGGAGAGCAGGCATTTGAATGTATGGACGAGCTCCTTAAGCCTTATGATATTGAAGATAAAAGCATACCACTAAATGTGCATTCTGTCTCCATCATGGGAAAAGCGGGGATTTTGCAGGGGAAAAAGGGTGATATCATGATTCCCACCTGCCATGTTTTCGAGGGTACGGCTGATAATTACCCGATTCATAACGAATTACAAAAGAAAGCGTTTGAAGGTTTCGACCTGGATGTTTATGAAGGCCCCATGATTTCAGTGATGGGAACTTCACTGCAAAACCGGGATGTGCTCTCTTACTTTATGGAAAGCTCGTGGCAGGCCATTGGGTTGGAAATGGAGGGAGCACATTATCAGAAAGCTATTCAGTCGGCAAGTAAAATAAGGAGCAGCATCCGCAAAAATGTTAAGGTGCTATACGCCTATTACGCATCTGATAACCCCTTGGAAACCGGCTCTACCTTAGCAAGTGGTAGTTTGGGCATGGAAGGTGTGCGGCCTACCTATTTGATAACTTATAAGATATTAGAAAGAATACTTTCGTAAGTGTGTGTCAGGCTTTTTGCGAAAAAATAAAAGCCTGATGGGATTATCCGCTCCATCAGGCTTTTTTTAATATTTGGCACAGGTTACGTGCTAATTTTCACTGCTTAAAAACTGCCGTAATACATAGTGTAAAATGCCGCCGTTTTTATAGTATGCGACTTCAATATCAGAATCCAGGCGACAAACCACGTCAAACGTAATTTCCTTGCCTTCTGCATTCATAGCTTTTGCGTTCAAGGTTTTCATGGGACTTAATGACTCCCGAATACCTGTTATGATAAAGCTTTCTTTTCCGGTAAGTCCCAGACTTTCGGCAGTTTCTCCCTCTTTATATTGCAGTGGAAGAACTCCCATCCCTACCAGGTTACTGCGGTGGATACGCTCATAGCTTTCTGCAATAACCGCTCGAATTCCCAATAGACTTGTGCCTTTCGCAGCCCAATCTCTGGAAGAGCCGCTACCATATTCTTTGCCCGCAAGGACTATGAGTGGTGTGCCCGCTTCCTTATACTGCTCTGAAGCTTCAAATACACTCATTTCTTCTCCTGAAGGAATATGAACAGTATATCCGCCCTCTTTTTGCGCCAACTGATTCTTGATTCTTACATTGGCAAAAGTGCCTCTCACCATCACCTCGTCATTGCCTCTTCTGGAGCCGTAAGAATTGAACTCTTTGCGCTCAACATTTCTGACCTGTAAGTATTTGCCCGCTGGGGAGTCCTGGGCAAATGCTCCTGCCGGAGATATATGGTCCGTTGTTATTGAGTCGCCTAGTTTTAATAATACATTGGCGTCAATAATATCCTGCGCCTCTGCTACTGATGCGGAAATATCAGTAAAAAATGGAGCCTCTTTGATATAGGTAGAGGTGTCTGCCCATTGGTAAATCTTATCTTCCGGAGCTTTCAGGTTTTTCCATTGCTCGTTGCCTTCGAAAATCTCACCATAGCTTCTGGCATAATCCTGCGGAGAAAGAACAGCATTCATCTGTTCAAATATTTCTTCATTACTTGGCCAGATGTCCTTCAGGTAAACCGGCTCAAGATTAGGGTCATAACCCAAGGGTTCATTCATAAGGTCAACGTCGACTCGGCCAGCCAGTGCATAAGCGACAACCAACATGGGTGACATCAGGTAATTCATTTTTACCTGAGGATGTACACGGGCTTCGAAGTTTCTATTTCCTGAGAGCACTGACGCCACCACCAGGTCGTTTTTTTCCACGGCTTTGGCGATATGCGGCGGCAGCGGTCCCGAATTTCCAATACACGAAGTACAACCATAACCTACCACATGGAAACGCAGTGCCTCCAGATCGTCCAATAAGCCTGCATGGCTTAAATAATCCGTCACTACTTTTGAACCTGGCGCAAGCGAAGTTTTTACCCAGGGCTTTACATCCAGTCCCCGTTGTCTGGCTTTCCTTGCCACCAGCCCGGCACCTATCATGACACTGGGGTTGGAAGTATTGGTACAGGAGGTAATAGCAGCAATGACAATAGCGCCATCACTTAAAGCAAACTTCTCATTGTTAACCCTAACGACCACTGTCTTTAGCCCGTCTCTGTTTTTTGTCTCAATTTCTACATCATGATCCTGCGTTTTAGCATCTTTATTTTCCACCGGCTGGTTGCTTCCGCCTTCTTCGAGCCAGCGGTTCTCTTCATCTCTTTTATCGATGGGAATATATTCCCGGCCATGTGCTTCCTGTAGCAATTGTCCGAACTTGCTTTTAAATTCTCTTACTAAAATTTTATCCTGTGGCCTCTTCGGTCCTGAAACAGTTGGTTCTACTGTGCTTAAATCAAGCTCTACCAAGCTGGAATACTGGATAGCGGCTTCGTTATCACGCCATAGCATGTTGGCCTTGCAGTATTGTTCAACGAGGGCTATATTTTCAGGAGTACGATTTGTTTTCTCCATATAATCGAGCGTGCGATCGTCAATGGGGAAGTAAGTAACGGTACAACCAAACTCTGGCGACATGTTGGCAATGGTTGCCCTGTCAGGAACCGACAGGTGATCCAGCCCGGGCCCGAAAACTTCGACGAATTTGCCTACTACGCCATGCTCCCTGAGTAATTGGGTAATGGTCAATACCATGTCGGTAGCGGTGGTACCCAAAGGTAATTTGCCAGTAAGTTTTAACCCTACAACTTGTGGCATGATAAAATAAATAGGCTGACCTAATAAGGCAGCCTCTGCTTCAATACCACCAACACCCCAGCCCACAACACCAATACCATTGACCATAGGAGTGTGAGAATCGGTGCCAACCAGCGTATCTGGGAAAATATAACCATCTCTGGTGGTAACAGCCTCTGCGAGATATTCCAGATTTACCTGATGGCAGATGCCCATACCTGGTGGTACTACGGAGAAATTGTCAAAGGCTTTCTGTGCCCATTTTAAAAACTGATATCGTTCTCCGTTGCGCTCGTATTCAACATCAACGTTTTTTTTGTAGGCGTAATTTGTGCCGAAATAATCTACCTGCACTGAATGGTCAATGATAAGATCGACAGGAATCAGCGGGTTGATCTTGTCCGGATTCTTACCCTTTCTTACCGCTTCGGCTCTTAGGGAAGCAATGTCTACCACAGCAGGAACTCCGGTAAAATCCTGCAT
>JBGSXH010000087.1:0-8629 GCA_041751515.1 Cyclobacteriaceae bacterium
GGATTGACAGCATTCATTGCTATAGCCGGTGATGGAAGTACAAGCTGCGAATAGTCCTTTAAAACAGATACAGACAAAGGATAAATATTGCAGCACCAAGGAGCATAATCAGCGCTGAATAACGCAGGATTTGTCCTGCAGAAAGCCCTGTAATTCCCAGCAGGGGCAAGGCCCAGAAAGGCTGAATCATATTGCTGATTTGATCGCCATAAGCCATGGCCATGATTATTTTCGGTATAGGAACCTGCAGGCTGGCTGCTGCTTCACAAATGACCGGGCCCTGAATGGCCCATTGTCCACCACCGCTGGGTATGAAAAAATTAACGAGAGCAGCACTAAAGAAAGTGTAGGCGGGTAATGTATTGGTGGTGGCAATTTCTACGAAAAACAGCGACATCCTTTCTGCCAAACCACTATAGCTCATGATACCCATAATTCCTGCATAGATAGGAAATTGGATTATAATACCTGCAGTTCCCTGAACCGCTTTGTCGACAGCCTGCATAAAGTTATGAATGCTACCATGTAGCAGCAATGCCAAGCCAAAAAGCAAGAAATTTACGAAGTTCAAAGAAATGAAAGCCAGCGACATCTGGTTTTCCTGCTGCTGGAAAATGGTAAACATTGCCGTAACTACTATCAAACCGCCAATAATGCGAGCAATCCAGTGGGTATGATCAACTTTTTCTGCAAATGTGTTGGGGATAATGTTGAGTCTTTCTGCGTCATTTCTCCAAATAAATGCTTCGTCAATTGTAATATTTTCGCTTGCGAATTGACGGGAAAGCATCCACATGCCCAGCGGAATGATGATGAATAATGCGATAATTACTGCTATATTTAAAGAACTACCTAACGTTTCCTCTATGGGGATGACACCGATTTGAGCGACGAGAAAGTGATTTGCTTCAGCCGCTTTAAGTGGTGCAGAGGCAGAGAGTCCGCCATGCCAAACCATCATGCCCAAATAGCCAGCAGCTGCTATCAATGGATAATTCAGCCGTTTGCCTGACAATGTCGATGCATTGCTGGCAATATTCCTTGCTAATAGTGCACCAAATATCAGCCCTAGCCCCCAGTTGAGCAAGCCCATGGCCATGGTGCTGATGCTTACCAAAACTACTGCCGATCCGGTGGATTCGGCCATGCGACTTAACGAATAGATCAATTTTGTAACTGGGGCGCTTAATGCCAAAACATGGCCCAGTAGTAAAATGAGTACCATTTGCATTGAAAACTCGAGCAGATCCCAGAAGCCATCTTCGAAATAGCCCAGCAGGACTTCAAATTTACGTCCTCCAGCAGCACCATTAAAATCTCCAAATAGAGAGGCGAGGAGCAATGCAACAATCAGCAATAACAGGGCGATGCTCATCGGTGATGGCAAAAAATGCTGAACAGCCTTCAAATACCATCGCTGTATCATACTTACAATTTTTTACGATAAGGATGAAAGGAAGGCCAGGGTATTCACATTATCGGCATAATCTTCAAGACCCGGGTTTTGACTCTCTCCAGGTGGGATAGTATGGATTTGCTTGTTACTAGTCCCTACGATGCATTGAATTTTCTCTTCATGTTGCTTGATGGTTTCAGTTACAGTATTTAAGCTATCATACATTTCATAGTACAACACGGCTATAGGACTTACCAAAGCATTGTCTTCTCTCAACAGTAAAAAGCCATTATCCAGATGTGGCATTCGGTTCACAAGGTAAATTGATTTGTTATAATCATAATTGTTCCTGTATTTATGATGGTCACCTACTGCTTCGAAACCTTGCAGTGCATCCAGAAAGGGGGTGAAACTGTAGTCTTTTGGAACAAACAATTTGGAAACATTCCGACAGCCAAGTCCATAATAGCTAAATACATCTTTTCCTATCTCTTTAAAGTCATCTTCCGTTTCTTTTCCTGTAAGCACCGCACAGGAGCTTCTGTTTTTGCGAATGATATTGGGCTTCTTGCCGAAATACTGATGAAAATACCGGGCTGTGTTATCGCTTCCGGTAGCAATGAATGCATCGGCGTGATTGAGGCGTTCAACAAACTGAATATAATTTTTGAAATCAGGTGCTATCGCTGTCAATTCATTGGCTAAATACTGAATAGTATATGGATCCTGACTGCTTAATTTTGCTTCCAGAAAATGTCCGCTCATCAGCACTGAGAGTAAATCGTGAAAGCCTACCAGGGGAATGTTGCCAGCCATGACCACACCAATCTTCCGACGTTCCTCAGGTTCGGAGTACGGCGCTAACCAAGCTGTTAGCTTGTCTTCATACAACCATGCTCTAATACCTTTCAAGGCTTTGAGAATGTTTTCATCCGTAAACCAACTATTATGCGCTTTCGCCCTTTGAATAAATTCTGAGGAGTCACCAGAAAGC
Source organism: Cyclobacteriaceae bacterium (assembly GCA_041751515.1). Lineage (GTDB taxonomy): Bacteria > Bacteroidota > Bacteroidia > Cytophagales > Cyclobacteriaceae > JBGSXH01. The sequence goes on from JBGSXH010000087.1 coordinate 2,391, forward strand.
AGTGTATCAATTTTTTTGCCTAATAAAGTAAAAGCTGAAATGCGTTCCTGTCGCGTCATATGCAGGGTAAGGGTTAATATCAATTGTTGTATAAAAACATAATGTTAGTAACTTTGTTGAATTAATGGTAATTTGAAACAAAGAATTAAATAAGCAAATATAGATTATGGCAATAATGATCACCGATGAATGCATCAATTGTGGTGCATGCGAGCCGGAATGCCCTAATACTGCCATTTACGAAGGTGGTATAGAGTGGACATGGGGAGGGGGAACGGCCCTGGAGGAAGTAGCTTCAGACGATGGCGACGTGGTAGAAGCTCAGGCACCTCAAGAGCCGGTTTCTGATGAATTTTATTATATAGTATCTGGAAAATGTACGGAGTGTATGGGCTTTCACGAGGAGCCTCAATGTGCTGCGGTATGTCCTGTAGATTGCTGTGTAGACGATCCGGACCACAGGGAGTCGGAAGACACACTGCTTGAAAGGAAGGCGTATTTACACAAAGAATAGCTGTTTTGGTCGACAATAGTAGGAGAGTGACCTGTCGGCTGACAGGCCACTTTTTTTATTTGTACTAAGTCATTTTAGCTCTTTTGATGAGGTAGCTTCTCAGTACCTGTTCATAGCCGTCGTAGATGTTGGCCGGTATGAAGTCAATTTTGTATTGCCCACATCGAAGTTTTAGGTTGTGGAAATATTTGGTCATTTCATCTTTGTACAAAGCTTTTATTTCATAAGGATGTAATTTCATCTTTTCTCCACTCTCAGCATCAATAAACTCGTAAGGCCGGTCTTCAAAGTCAAAGTCCAGTTCTGTTTTATTATCAGTGGTATGAAAAAGCAAAACCTCATGTTTTTTATGTTTGAGGTGCCTCAAGGCAGAAAACAAGCTATCCTCCTGCGAAGGATCTCCAAACATATCGCTGAAAAGTATAATCAATGAGCGTTTCTTCTCACTGTCTGCAATTTGATGCAATACTTCAGGAAGGGCAGTAGTTTTTGGTCCGGTTTCACGATTTAAAATCTGCTGCATATAGGCATACAATTGCTGCATATGACCCGGAGTGCTTTTAATATCACTCTTGTAAACAAGATCATCCGAAAATGTAGTCAGCCCGACAGCATCTCGCTGCCGGTGCAACATATAGGCCAGACAGGCAGCGCTCATCAGACTGAAGGTGATTTTGCCATTATTTTCGGCAGGGTAGTACATAGAGCCGCTTACATCCAGAAGCAGGCGACAACGCAAATTTGTTTCCTCCTCATAGCGCTTGGTATACAGCCGGTCAGTTTTCGCAAATATCTTCCAGTCAATGTGTCGTGTACTTTCACCCGTATTGTAGAGCCTATGTTCAGCAAACTCTACAGAAAAACCATGATAGGGCGACTTATGCAGTCCCGTGATAAAGCCTTCGACCATTTGTCTTGCCAATAGTTCTATATGGCCGATATTTTTTACTTCATCCAGGCTTATATTGGTGGTTTTCGACATTATTTTTCAATTATTTCAAGGCTTACCGGCACCAAACCCTCGTCAATCATGTCCAGTGCTTCAGCAGCCGCTTTAGAAAGGTCAATGACCCTGCCGGGCTTAAAATTTCCCCGGTCATTTACTTTTACTACTACTTCCTTATCATTATTTTTGTTAATCACTCTCAGCCTGGTATTGAAAGGCAGTGTCATGTGGGCAGCAGTCATTTTGTCTTTGTCATAAAGCTCACCACTGGCAGTGGGTCGTCCATGATAACTGTCTGCATAAAATGAGGCCAAGCCGTCTTCCTGTACAAAGCCTGAAGCTGTAAAATAGGTAATCGTCAATATAATTAATTTGATAAATATCTTGAATTTGAACATGGCAATTCACTAAATTCTTTAATTGCTGTTTGCAATATTGAAAAATTAAATACTATATTTAAACGAAATTAAATGTAATCTAATATCTTTAAGTTAAGGATTTAGTTTAAAAAATCATTAAAAACTATAGGATTGTGGAAGAGTATAAGGAAAATGACAAGGCAGAAATCTTTTCTGAACGGGTAAGAGCCGGAAAAAGAACGTATTTTTTTGATGTTAAATCTACACGCTCCAATGATTATTATTTAACTATAACGGAGAGTAAAAGAAGATACAAAGACGATGGTTACTTCTATGAAAAGCATAAAATTTTTCTTTACAAGGAAGATTTCGATAAATTCAGCGAAGCACTGGAAGGTACTATAAACCACGTTAAAACAGAACTAATGCCTGAGTACGATTTTTCGCAATTTAACCGTGAAGAAAGTGAAACAGCGCCTACAGCTGTAGATAGTGACTTGCGCTGGGAATAAAGCAGTTTCCTCTAAATTTTACCAAAGCTCTTAACCCTTGTTGAGAGCTTTTATTTTTTGAACAATACAAGACCATAAAGTGTCCTACAGCAATTGATTCTGTATGATTAACAAGACAATTATTTATATACTTGCCGGCCTGCTTGTGTTTTTGGGTATCAGCTGGTTGTTCTCCAATATACTCCTGTACTTTGTCATCTCCATGGTGCTTTCTACTTTCTTGAAGCCACTGACAGGTTACATTTCACAGGTACACATTTTTTCTGTGAAGGTACACAGGGCACTTGCTGTGTTGCTTTCTTTTATTACTTTACTCATCATAATGTCCCTGTTTGTTTTGCTGTTTGTGCCACTGGTTTCAGAGCAAATACAAATATTGAGCAGATTAAACTATGAGCAGTTTTATTACAAACTGGCCTTACCTGTTGCCGGCATAGAAGAATTTATGCTTAATAACGATTTGGTATCTGAGCAGCCTGGTTTCATAGTGGAAAATCTCCGGGAAAATATTATTGACCTTGTCGCCAGGCTCAATGTGAGAGCAGTGATCAACAGTGTGATTTCAGTTACAGGTAATATTCTGGTAGGAGTGCTGGCGGTTACCTTTATCACCTTTTTTTTACTGTATGAAAAAGGTGTTATTCGGAAAAGAGCCATTGCGCTAATTCCTAATAGCTATTTTGAAGTGACTATTGCTGCGGTATATAAAATTGAGAAACTATTGTCAAATTATTTGATAGGACTCTTATTTCAAATGATGGCCATATTTAGCCTTGCCTCCCTGGGTTTGAGTATTATGGGTATCAAATATGCACTGACCATCGCGGTATTTGCTGCAGTCGCTAACCTTATTCCATATGCGGGGCCCCTGCTAGGCTCTGCATTTGGTATTATAGTGGGCATAAGCACGGGAGGCTTTGGTGGAGATACCAATGCTTATATTTTCCTTGTAATCAAGATCATATCTGTCTTTGGTGCCGTGCAGATGATTGATAACATTGTCTTGCAGCCGCTTATTTTTTCAAAAAGTGTAAAAGCGCATCCTTTAGAAATTTTTGTCATTATCTTTGCGGGTGCAAATTTGGGTGGTGTCGTGGGTATGATCGCCGCCATTCCTGTTTATACCATTATCCGGGTGTCAGTTTTAGAACTCATCAAAGGGTATAATCAGTATCATATTTTTAAAATGAAAAACTAAGTTTATATGGCACTTCAGTGCGGAATCGTTGGCCTTCCTAATGTTGGCAAATCCACTTTGTTCAATGCGCTTTCCAATGCGAAGGCAGAAGCTGCGAACTTTCCTTTTTGTACGATTGAACCCAATGTAGGTGTGATCTCTGTCCCCGATGATAGATTGAAAACACTGGAAACCCTGGTACATCCTGATAAGGTAGTACCAACGGTAATTGAGTTTGTCGACATTGCCGGTTTGGTAAAGGGTGCATCCAAGGGTGAAGGACTTGGCAATAAATTTCTTGCGAATATTCGAGAAGTAGATGCCATTGTGCATGTCATTCGCTGTTTTGCAGATGACAATATCGTGCATGTGGCTGGCTCGGTAGATCCTGCCTTTGACAAAGAAGTAATTGATACTGAACTGCAGCTCAAGGATATTGAGTCTCTCGAAAAGAAGAAGCTCAAGTATGAAAAAGTGGCCAAATCTGGCGACGCCAAAGCAAAGAAAATTCTGGAGGTCGTCAACTTGTACATCGATAAATTGCAGCAGGGCCTTAATGCCAGGGCAGTGGAGGTTAGTGATGAGGACAAATCCGCAGTGGCAGACTTGCAGCTTCTTACAGGTAAGCCGGTGATTTATGTTGCCAATGTCGATGAGGCCTCCTTGCATACAGGCAATGAATATGTAGACCAGCTGAAAGAAGCTATAAAAGATGAGAATGCTTTGCTGATCACCGTCAGTGCATCCATCGAAGCACAAATTGCAGAACTGGACGACGACGATGAGCGGGCTATGTTTTTAGAAGAATATGGCTTAAAGGAATCAGGCCTCAATAAGCTGATTCGAACTTCTTATGAGCTGTTGGAATTGGTCACATACTTTACCGCGGGAAAGCAGGAAGTAAGGGCCTGGACGATTAAAAAAGGATGGAAGGCGCCACAGGCAGCCGGAGTAATTCATACTGATTTCGAAAGGGGCTTCATTAAAGCAGAAGTAATAAAGCTCGAAGATTATGAAAAGTATAAAACCGAAGCAGCCTGCAAGGAAGTAGGGAAGGTCGCGATACAAGGAAAAGAGTATGTCGTCGCAGATGGGGATATTATGCATTTTAGGTTCAATGTTTAATAATATTCGTAATCTGCTGTTTTAGGTAAGAAACATTTCAAAAGATAGCAGGGTTAAATTGCAAATAGTGTATAATTAGTTTTTTAAAGTCATTGAAAAATAGGATATATAGCTGTGATTTATCTTGGTTAAGTACTATATTTTTGTGACTTTTGCAATTCTAAAAATTTAATAATTTTTTAACGACATCTATTATTGTGAGGGTACGCGTAATATTTTTATTGAAGAACAAGGGTGCTTTTGTACCTTTCCATCATCAGTATCTTTTGGCTCAGCTTCTTAAAGGATTAATTGTTCAGGGAGGTGAGGCGCAATATCAGGATTATACCTTTTACAATTTTTCCGGACTTAAGGGACAGACAAAAGTGAGCCGAAACGGCTTGCATTTCTATTCCAGCCGTGTAACACTTGTGATTGCCTGTCAGGATAAAGGCTTTGTAGACTATCTCTTACAGCAGTTATTTAAATTTTCTCAGTTAGAAGTGGGGAACCTGCAGTTAATCCCGGAGGCAGTAGAGCGGGAAGAATATCCTGAAATTACAGGCTCCATGAAGTTTATTTGCATTTCTCCACTTGTCCTGTTGAGCCCGACTTTCAATGACAGTCAGGGAAAGAAGTTTGTATCTCCTGAGTCAGATGTATTCAGCGATATGCTCTACGAGTCTACGATGATACGCATGGAAAAGTCAGGCCAGTATACCGCCGAACAGATTTCCTCATTCTATCAGTTTCAAATTGTGCCGGATAAAGTGTATCTGAAAAAAATCAGGGAAACACAAAAGAAGTTTGCCAGAATATATCCTGTCTATGATCAGGATGTAAAGTATGAAATCAGAGGGTATACATTTCCATTTACTTTGTATGCTGCAGAAGAGGTACAGAACTTTGTCTTTACTTGTGGCTTAGGGTCTTTTGCACACAAAGGATTTGGCATGTTGGATATTGCCAATTCAGACCCTAGCAAAAGGGCGAAAGTTTACGAGTTTAAGGAAAAAGCATAATCACTGCTATGCATCATCACAACCCTGGCTATCGTTGAGGGTTGTGTAATATTTTTCTATAGCCTACAAGTTGGTCTGCACGGGCCCCCACTGGTCTATTGTAAAAGAAAATCTCATACTCATTCTCAGTTTCGAAATGGCTGCCTTCCAACAGATATGGTGAAACTTCTCCCTCGACTAAATATTGATAATTATACCATCCCTGTTTTAAAAAAAGGCTTCCGGTATACATCTGTGTTTCATTATCGAAGACCATTTTCCCTTGGGGTCCCTTTTTCCAGTCTGTTAATGCACCAAAAATATAGACATCGCCATTGATGGGTCTGCCGGTATCTACCATGAAATTGACAGTGACGTAATCCGCAGCTGAGGGTCCGCCCTCTACCTCAAGGTTATTGATGGTGAAGTTGCCGTTGATTTCCGGGTATTGAGCAAATACCTCCCGGCCACGGTCTTTGTCAGGAAACAAAAACGCTTCGGCACTATCTTCTTCCAATTTTACTTCCTGCACATTTTGGCCTACAAAATTGAGTGTTCTCAAATCAAAGAAGCGATACTGATTGCCGGCCATAAAATTATTTTCAAAGTTAAAGTGCCGGTACTCT
>JBGSXH010000088.1:0-5255 GCA_041751515.1 Cyclobacteriaceae bacterium
ATTTGTCCTTCCTTCCCTATCAAATGGTGCTGCCTATGCAGATTTGGATGGTGATGGAGACCTTGATTTGGTGGTCAATAATGTAAACCAATCCGCTTTCATTTATCAAAACAACTCCGAACAGCTTAATGAAAACCCCTCCAATTACCTGAAGCTGGATATTAAAGGAGACTCCATTAATACGCAGGGTTTGGGAAGTAAAATCACCCTTCATTATTACAAAGATAATAAACAGGAGCTGCAATACTATGAGCACTACCTGACCAGGGGATATAAATCAACAGTCGATCACAGGGTGCATTTCGGACTGGGCTCAGTGGAAAATATCGATTCTTTGAAAATTGTCTGGCCTGAGGGAAAATATGAGTTATTACTTGATGTAAAGCCTAACCAACTGCTGGTCTTGGATCACAACAGTGCATCGCCAGAGCGCAAAAATAATAATGAGCATTCATTAAATTTTGCTTTTGAAGAAGTTTCTGAGATAACAAATATTAAGCATAAGCATGTCGCAACGGAATTTGTAGATTTTAAACTGCAACCACTAATTCCCCATAAGCAATCAGAAAATGGACCGGGTATCGCTGTTGGTGACGTGAATGGCGATGGATTGGAAGATTTTTATATAGGTGGCAGCGCTGTGCAGCCGGGAATGCTGTACCTGCAAGACACTGAGGGCACCTTTAGCGTACAACTATTAACAGGAGAAACGGGGTTCGACGACATGGGCGCTCTATTTTTTGATGCTGATAATGATGGGGATCTGGACCTGTATGTCGTCAGTGGCGGTAGCAGGCATAGCAATGGCGATAAGGCTTACCAGGACCGGTTATATATCAACGATGGCAGAGGGAATTTTACGCAAGATGTTAGCGCCTTACCTGAAATGCTTGTTAGCGGATCAGTCGTGACTGCCGCTGACTTTGATGGTGACGGAGACCTCGACCTGTTCGTTGGTGGTCGCCTTGTCCCCCACGCCTATCCACTACCGGCTAGAAGTTATGTCCTTAGAAATGATGGAGGCATATTTACCGATGTCACCAACGAGGTATGTCCTGAGCTTGCAGCTATTGGAATGGTTACAGACGCGCTTTGGAGTGACTATGACCAGGACGGCCATATAGACCTGATCCTGACTGGAGAATGGATGCCGATTACTGTACTCAAGCAGAAGCGTGATGCTGCCCAGGCAATAACATTCATTAATGTTACGGAAGCAGCAGGATTATCGCATACTGCCGGTTGGTGGAACAGTATTACAGCAGGTGATTTTGATAATGACGGAGACATCGATTATGTCGCAGGCAATCTGGGACTGAATTCAAAGTACAAAGCGTCGGAAAAACAGCCAGTATCACTGTATGCGAAGGATTTCGATAATAACGGCATTATCGACCCCATTATGTTTCACTACATCATGGGAGAAAATTACCCCGCTCACCCAAGGGATGCACTTATCAGCCAGATTACCTATATGCGTGGAAGGTTTAAGCTTTACGACACATATGGAAAAACAACCTTTGATGATTTTTTTACCGAAGATGAATTAGATGATGCTTATTCATTAAAGAGCTATGAGTTTAGATCATCTTATATTGAAAATCTTGGAAATGGGAACTTCGACGTTAAAGCGCTTCCTAATGAAGCGCAGTTCGCACCTGCTTATGGAATGCTTGCTAAAGACTTTGACCTTGACGGGAACCTGGACTTACTGCTAGTGGGAAATTCTTATGCTCCAGAACCGCATACTGGCAGGTATGATGCCGGTATTGGTAGCTATTTGAGGGGCAATGGAAAGGGCGGTTTTGAGGCCGTAGCAGTATCTCAAAGTGGTTTTTTTGTCAATGGAAATGCCAAAGCGATGGCAGAATTGGTCGGAAAAGATGGAAAGTCAATGATTCTGATTAGTCAACATGCCGATAGCCTGAAGATTTTGCAGCCAACAGCTGCTCCGGCGGCTTTTTCATATCATCCAAAACCTTCAGATCAAAGGGCGGCGGTATTTTTTAAAGGGGGCGAAATGATGATGCATGAATTTAATCATAGCGCTTCCTATCTGGCACAATCTTCCAGGATATTGTCACTAAATAAAGCGGTTGACTCAATTGTAGTGTACGATTACGCCGGACAGAGCAGGCAATATAGTTTTCCGGAGGAAAATATCGCAGCGGCTAAGCAAGAATATGCTCGGTAAAAGAGAAAGATCAACTCCTACTTTTAACTTTCCTTCATTGTCTGAGTGATTGATTCAGCTTTATCAACAAATGAGGTAATGTCCCCAGCATTATGCTCTGCTTTAAAGTACACCATTGTAAGTCCCGAAGGCATCACGCTTCTACTTAAAAATCAGCGAAGAAAACCTATACAAACTTTTCTTCCAAACTTCAAAGTCGTGTGCACCGGACATTTCCTCAAAAACATGAGGTACTGCGTTTTCCTCCAGATAGTCATGCATATTGCGAGATATTGGCATTAAATCATCGTCTTCTCCGCAAGACAAATAAATCAATTCAAATTTACCAATGGCTGTTTGAGGCTCCGGCATGATCGCTTCCGGACTTCGGGTATTGGGCGCTGAGGAAAACCCACCTACCCAGCCAAATTTATCAGGGTTTGATAACCCAAAGTTTAACGATTGACCTCCACCCATAGATAACCCGGCCAAAGCGCGGTAAAAAGGCTGATCATGAACCAAATAATTATCTTCAATATAGGGAATAAGGTCGCTCAATAAATCTTGTTCAAAGGTAGCAAAGGCTTGAACTTTTGCGCTATCGAATATATCACCAGTAGCCCGGTCATCTATCATGGCCCTGCCATTGGGCAATACTACAATCATAGGAGTAATCTTCTGGCTAGCGTATAGATTATCCAGAATGACCTGTGGATTTCCTTGTTGTAACCATTCAAATTCATCTCCTCCAATACCATGAAGTAAATACAAAACCGGATACTTATTTTCTGCAGAAAAGCCCGGAGGTGTATAAATAACGGCACGGCGGGTGGTACCGACTGTCTCAGAATGATATGCAATGGTATCTACTTTCCCGTGCGCGATATTTTCCTGTTGGTGATCAAATCCTTCAGGAATCTGATCACCAACAGACTGCCCGATCGAAATCTGTGTCAAACAAAACAAGTAAAGTACTGCTACATATTTTATCATCTTATATCATTTACGGTATTCTTACACTTATTGAATGAGATAAAAGCTCAACTTATAGTTTCGGTTCCTCTCAGCGAAAAATCATCAAAAGATCTTTTCTGTTACTGTTACGCCATCATTCATTAACATTTGCAGCATGTTGTCAACATGCTGCAGAAGACAACAATCTAGTCCCTTCTCCTGAGAGTACACTTGGTAACCTTCTTGTTTATTTATTGACGCCATACAGCTTATACTTTTCACCTGCATGCATTTGCATGGCATATTCGTATACTTCAGGAATGACCACCTGAATAGTCCTCTCTTCGGAGCTTAATGGCGCTTTTATTTTGGGAGTCTGATAGAATGAATTGACCACTTCGGTATCTCTTATTTGCAAGCCATCTCCGGATAGAGGATAATAAGACCTTACAACATATGTTCCCTGCAGGTTTGCCAGGAGTGTTACCTCCTTCAACTTATTATCTTCCCAAATGATATCTACCTCCACTCCTCCTCTGGCCCTAAGGCCCTTCACACTACCGTCTGGCCAGGCATCGGGTAACGCTGGCAAGAAGTGGATTGCTCCATCATGAGATTGCAACAGCATCTCTGCTATCCCTGCAGTACAACCAAAATTACCATCGATCTGAAAAGGCGGATGGGCATCAAACAAATTTGGATAAGTTCCTCCAAGTTGGGAGCCATCTTTTTGAATAGATGGACTCAATTGATCCGCAATTAACTTTAATGCGTGGTTACCATCTAAAAGCCTGGCCCAAAGGTTCACCTTCCAACCCATCGACCAACCTGTAGATGCATCTCCCCTGGCCAGCAAAGAAGTTCTCGCCGCATCAAATAAGCCTGGATGTTGAAAAGGAGATATTTGATTGGATGGATATAAACCATACAAATGAGAGACATGCCTGTGATCGTCTTCAGGGTCATCCCAGTCCTCCATCCATTCCTGGAGATGTCCCCAGTGGCCAATTTGCATTGGCGCTAAATTATGGAGATAATCAGTCAATTTTTCAACAAGCTCAGGGTCCTGATCCAGTAAGTTTGCAGCGTGAATTGTTCTTGAAAACAAATCAAAAAGCAGCTGATTGTCCATAGTAGCGCCTGCTACTATGGAAGATTCCCGATGCTTAGCAGGCGCGTTTTCCGGAGATACCGATGGCACCACCACCCACCAATCGTGGTCAGGATGCTTAACGAGGTGATCGAGATAAAATAAACAGGCCGCCTTAACAACGGGATAAACAGAGGCTAAAAACTCTTTGTCGCCTGAAAAATCATATTTATCAAATAAGTGCTGCGATAACCATGCACCGCCCATAGGCCACATGCCCCAGAAAGCACCATCCACCACGCCGGTAATCCGCCAAATATCTGTATTATGATGCATGACCCAACCTGCTGCTCCATACATTTCAGCAGCTGTCTTTTGGCCACTCTCTGACAGTTCATGGATCATATTGACCAAAGGCTCATTCAATTCAGTTAAATTGGTAATTTCAGAAGGCCAATAGTTCATTTCTGTGTTGATGTTAACTGTATATTTACTGCCCCAGGCAGGTTTCAGCTGCTCATTCCAGATGCCCTGCAAATTGGCGGGTTGTCCCCCCGGTCTTGAAGCAGCAATAAGCAAATACCTCCCGAATTGAAAATACAAAGCGACAAGGGCTGGGTCATTGTTAGCTTTAAATTGCGCTATTCGTTCATCTGTAGGCAAATCAGCAGCGGGCGAGGTGCCCAGTTGCAGACTCGTCCTCTTATAATAATGTTGGTAATCCTGCAAATGTGCTTCATATATATCATTGGCTCCTTTTTCCGTCGCTTTGGCCATATAGGCAGCAGACTTGCCAGCTTCATCCTCACCAATTTCCTGATAATTTTTAAAGTTGGATGCCATGGAGATATAAATCCACACTTCATCAGCATTTGATATTTGCAAACTGGTATCCTGCGTCTGAAGCTCACCGCCGGTATGCAAAATCTGCATTCTCGCCTGAAAACGGACAGCGCCTTTTACCTGCTGCACATCGGCAGTTTTTCCCGAAAGCACCAGCACCTTACCATCCTCTACCCTCACCTTTGCACCTTCCGG